>VGYP01000131.1 GCA_016872955.1 Planctomycetota bacterium | reverse complement strand
GGTCCTTTCAAAGGACCCCGGTGTCCTTTTAAAGGACCCCGGGGTCCTTTAAAAGGACCCCGGGGTCCTGAAAAGGACTCCGGGGTCCCTTGAAAGGACCCCGCGGCCCTTTGAAAGGATCCCGGGGTCCTTGCTCAGCTCAATCAGCTGAAGGCTTCGGGTCGCCGGCCAAGTGGCCCAGGCAGCTCGCGGTATTGGAACGACACGTCATGATTTTGCGCTCAAGTCCGTAGCCGTTGGCTCAAGCGTCTCTTTGGTTCGTGGCCGTCGAGCAGCTTTCGCAACGGCGTCGGTTGCCGCAGCTCTCGGATCCTTGTTGGCTTCCGCTGCGACCACCGTGGTCACGCAGCAGCCGTGGAGCTGCGGCCTCCCGGTCTGCTTGGGGCTGGCCATCGGCCTGCTCGTCGGCTGCTGCTGCGGCTGTGGCTGGGGGCTGCTCCTCGGAAGCAGCTCCCCGGCTCTTGTCGGGCACTGCGCCAAGGCTGCCGGCAGCCTGGCAGTTAGTGCCGCGACGCAGCAGTCGGCTCCGTTCGTGTCTCGAGCTCCCGCTGCCCGGCCTTTGCGAAGGCCCGCGTTTCTTGCCGACGAGTAAGCTGAGCGTACTCAGTGTCGTCTTGCATGCGATATGGACGATCCGAGTGCGGCCGCTGGGCGGGCTGCCCTGATAGATGGCTACATTGGTGCGGTGGACCGCATTGCATTCGCCGAGGCGGACGTGGTGACAGCGAGTGCGGGGGACGAGTATACCTTCGTGCTGCTGTGCAGGGCAGGCGAGCAGCCCTGGCCCATGGTCGCTGTCGAGCAGCACGGTCCGTTCTGGGTTGTGGCCTGGCCGCGCTTGGCGGGGCCGCGCTTCGGAGGTCTGCACGCCGTCGTCACTGTGCCGGCGGCCCTCGTCGACGACCCTGGGTCTCCCGATCCCGACGTGCTGATGCAGGTGGTGCTCGAGAAGGTGCGAGCCGACGCTATGGCCGATCTGTTCGTGGTGGAGTTGCTCCCGGCTTTCCCGAGCACCGCGACGGACGTGGGGCACGGCTTCTCGCCCGACGGGGCGATGCCACTTGCTCGAGCTCTAGTCGCGGAGGCCGGCGCGTGGCTGCAGATGGAGGGCCTGTACGAGTCCCTGGCGCTGACTGGTGCCTCTGGGGCCGCTGCGGCCGCCAGCGGCCGCATGCCGCTGCCGCCAGATGCTGCCCGGCCACCCGGCCGGCGTGCTCGAGGAGGGGTCGCCCCCGTGCTGCCGCTTCAGAGTGCGGCACCGGATGCGGCAGCGACGCCGGCGGCGGAGGTCTTCGCCACTGCTGCCGAGGACGAGCTAGATGCAGGCCGCGGACGAGGACGAGGCCGCGGCCGTGGGATCAGCCGAAGGGGGGATTCCCCTGCCCTGGCGGAGATGGCGGCCCGCATGGAGGCACTCGAGCTGGCACTTGTTCGGGCCACTTCAGCAGCGGCGGCAGGCCCCGGACGCGAGCCGCCCCCGCTGCCGGCTGGCACTCCAGCTGCAGGGGCTCAGGGGGCTGCGGCGGCTGCGGCCGCCTCGGCCAGGATGCGGGCAGCGGCGCTGATTGGCGGCCTCCAGCCGCCCTTCTCGGAGACGGCGCCGGGAGCGCGTCCAGCGGCGGCACGGCAGCCGCCGGAGGCGAGCGTCGGCTTGACGCCGGAGCTTCTCGATCGAGTGCTGCATGGAGGCGCCGATGCCTCGCACGCGCTGCGGTTGCTAGAGTTGCAGGTTCTCTCACGAGTACTCGGTGCGAGCCAGGCACCAGGAGCCGGACTCGGCTCTCAGATCGACCCGTTGTCCGACTTGATGGGGACAGTGGCCGGAGCTTCTCGAGGAGCCGCTGGGCTCCAAGCCTTGCATCGCACTTTGGCGGCGAATCCCGAGTCTGTTGTTCGAGAGTTCAATGCCGCCATACAAAGGGAACTCGAAACAGATGTTACAGGAATGCCCTGGTCGCTCAGAACCTACATGGAACAGCGTGTTCACTTCGCTCCCGATCAGGAGTGGCAGCAAAGGATGATGACGGTGCTGTGCCGGATGCACGCCTTGCACCTGGGCGGCGTCGAGAACTTCCACCGGCTTGGGGCTTGCGTCGTCCAGGCCTTCAAAATGCTCGAGCACGTGGTCCGCGAGCGAGACTGGCAACTCGCCTGGCTTTGGATGGACTTGCCAGACCCACGGCCGCAACCAGGAATGTCGAGGGGCTTGGCACAGGCCTCCGAGTTGTCAGCGGCCGTTGCGTACCTGCGGGAGGCTCACATGTTGGACGCCCAGCGGCAGGCTGCGGCGGGGCGCCTGGCCTGGCCGAGCCTGGAGGCCATCGCAGCTCCGCGGCCCCGGCCCACGCCGGCGACCGGCGAGGCGGCCGCGGCGGCTGCAGTGACGCCGGGGGCTTTGCCGGGGACACGCAACCAGCGGAGGCGAGCCGCGAAGGCGAAAGCCGGCGGCCGTTGAGCCGCGGCTCGGGCTTGAGCGAGCAAGGCGGCCGTTTGGGTCCCGGTCGCCCCGAGTCTACAAGGACCAGCCTTTCGACATTGTCAACCCCCGGCGCCATCGTGCACGCCTTGGGGCGCCTCAGGGCCCGTCAGTGCGAGCTTGCTCGTCTTCTTGGCAGTGCCTTGGACCGCCTTGCGCCTGGCGCCGTTGAACCGCCTTTATGCAGTTGTGGTCGCTACATGCGGCATCGTGGCACCGACTTGTTCCCGTGTCCCTTGATTCCTGCGGGCGTCGAGGATCGGAGGTGGGCCAACCTCTTGTTGGTCTGCTCTAACTGGTATGCCAACCGCTCTTCCTGTTGCCGTTGCCTCTGTTGGGTCAGGGCGGCCCCGACGCCGGCGCAGCGCCTGCTTTGGCAGCGATGTGAGGCGGCCGTCAGTGACTTGCAGGCCTTGGAGCCGGCCAGCTTGCGGTTGTCCGGCAAGAAGGCTCTCCTGCAGGAGCTTGTGCAGAGGATCAGAGCGGATCCGTATTCTGGCTTGCGTGTTATCGTACCCCCGTTAGTGCTGAGCGTGGACAACGCCTCTCTTCCAAAGGACTGTGAGCGAGTCCCTCTTGATGCGAAGCACGTGCACCCTGTGCTGGCCGAGCTCTACCAGCGCCCTGGCGTTTTCGATCGTCCAGAGCATGAGCTTCCCGGACAGGCCCCTAACGCTTGTGAGAAGGTGAAGGACTGGGAGCCGCTGGTTGCTCGCATGTTCGAGGTGGGCATGCTTAAGTTGCTGGATCCGCGGAGTACTCCCGTGGTGGCAGGTGTGCGGGCGTCAGCTGCGCTTTTTGGCGTGGCTAAGAAGGACAGCGAGCTTCTTCGCGTCATTTTGGACAGGAGGCGAAGGAACTGCATGGAAAAATCGCTAGACCGAGTGATCACGGAGATGTACGAGAGTGGTCAGCTTGACGACGATACTTTCCTGCACTTGCTTCGGTTGGTTACGTTGCCACACCCCTGCCAACTGGTGGACCTCGTCTTGAAACCCTCTGATCGCGTTCTCATCTCGTCGGAGGATGTTGCTGAGTTCTACCATTCGCTCGAGTGGCCTGAGCAGCGGTGGCCAGAGAACGCAGTCGGCTCCTTGGTCAGGCCTTCTTCGTTGCTGGGCTTGGTGTCTAACGACATTGCGAGGCGCCAGTTGCTGGACATCATTCGGCTCAGTGGCGATGCATGGTTGCAGCCGGCACTCTCCTCGCCCGGCATGGGCGATCAAAAGGCCTCAGGTGTTGCTCAGTCGTTTGCACAGCATCTGATGTACGAGCGGCGTGTCTTCAGCGAGAGCTCGTGGATGACATACGGTTATCCAGCCCCGCTGCGGGATCTCTGGGTGGGCTCGTACATAGACGACGCATTGGTGCTTAAAGTTTTTGGCCAACTTGAGGTCGCCGATGACAGCTCCGAGGATGCTGTTGCCCTGAGGAACTTGCGCCAAGCTCACCGCTCGGCGGGCACCCGCCTACACGAGAACAAGAGAGTGTTCCGGCAGGAGGTGGCCACGGTCTGGGGTGCTCACATCGACGGCCTTGCAGGAGTTGTGCGCGGAGAGCCCGGCGCATTACACCAGCTCATCCGCATCACTTGCGAGGTGATTGGCTTTGGGCGGGCCACGCCGCACATGATCATGTGCCTCAGCAGCTCTTGGACCCACTTCATGATGTTCTTTCGGCAGAGCATGTGCATCTTCCAGGACGTCTACGGCTTCAGTCGCTTGACGCCGCTGTTCGAGGCCCGGACGCTCCCCTCGGAAGTGTGCGAGGAGCTTCTCAGTGCGTGCATTCTGGCGCCGCTCTTCATGTGCCAGTGTAAGTCACCGTTGAACCCTTGCGTGTTCGCCAGTGACGCTACGACGAAGGTTGGAGCCGTGGTGGTCGCGCGCCCTTCGGATCTGGAGGTTGCTTGGCTGCACTGCCGCTTGCCGCGGCGAGGCTCCTACACCCGCCTCTTCGCCGAGCAGCACGCGGAGGACGACCCGGACCCCGATGTGCTTTACAAATCGGATGTGCGCGACCAGCTGTTGTATGACTTCGTCGCGCAGCTGCAGTTTGAACCTGTGCATCATTGGAAGCTCGCGGCCGACCAGCACATTGGACTGCAAGAGTTCGCCGCTCTTTCCATGGCTCTACGCCGGGCGGCCAAGGACACGACTAACTGGGGTACCCGCCTTGCGATGTTGGTCGATGCTCGGGTCGTCAGGCATGCCCTGATGCGAGGACGTTCTTCATCTCGGGCTTTGAATGCTTGCCTGCGCAGGCTTATGCCACACTTGCTCTGCACGGGTCTCCGGCCTCTGATAGGTTGGGTGCCCACCGACGTTAATGCAGCAGATGATCCTACACGTCACCTTGCTGTTCGCTGTGCTTTGCCTCGCTCTGACTGGGTTAGGGAAGCCCTCGAACGCTTTGTGCAGGCTCGACCCCGAGTGCTTGAAGTGGTACGAGCCGCCGGAGACTGCCCCGTAGATGTATTGCTTGGCGGTTGCGGTGGGCGGGCGCCCATGCTTGCCGGCGGCTTGGAGGAGGCCAGCCTGGCCGTCCGGTACCTTGAGAACTATCCTCGGGAACGTCGTGTGCTGCAGCTCTTTGGCGAACGTTCCTTGGAGCTCGAGCGCGCCGTCGCGCGGCGGGGCGGCGCCCTGCTGCATCTCGGCGAGGCTTGTCTGGGGCGAGGCTTTGCGGACCCTCGCGTGCTGCACGAGCCTTGGCTCGGCCTGATTAAGGAGGGCTTCTTCGGTGCCGTTGTCGCCCTTCCTTGCTTCAGCTCCTTCTGCCCTTCAGCGGTTCCGGCGGCTAGTTCCTCGCGTTCGCGGCGGTTCCCTCTGGGAGGGAGCCTGGGACGACCCTTGAGCCCGTTGGAGCAGCAGGAGAACGACCTCTTAGCGTTGTGCTGTCAGTTCCTGGCGGCCGCGGACTACGGGCTCACGGCATGGATTCTGTTGGCGCCTGCAGGCAGCTTGATGTGGCAGACGCCACCCGTTCAGGTCGCGCGCCGTGGCCGAGGTGCTCGGCGCCTGACGGCGCTACTGGATTGGTGCAGGTTCCAGTTGCCTTGGCGGCATCGTACCCGGCTGCTTGGAACACTGCCCGGGCTCCGGCAGCTGGGCCGGCTGTGTCGCGGCGGGCACCAACATGACGACGTCTTTGGGAGCACTGAGTGTGCAGAGGGCTTGTGCTGGCATTCGCCGCTTGCGTGCAGGCTGTCTGGCGCCTTTTGCAGATCGTTGGCCGTGCTCTTGTGTGACGATAGCTCGGCCTACGTTGTGGCCAGATACGGACTGCGGGGTCGGCGCATTGGGGAGGCGGCGCTCCCAGGGCCCGTTCGCGTCCGAGGGCGCGTTGACGCGCCGGTGCTCACCGAGGGCGTGCTTCCCACCACCCTGGCTCGCTACGACACCCAGCTGCAGGATCTGGAGCAGTGGATGGGGCAGCACCGCTTGGGGAATCTGGCCTCCCTCAGCACGTCCGACGAGCGCGTTGTGAACGCCGTCCTTGCTGCCAGGTTGCAGCAGCTGGCCGCAGAGAATGCCGCAGTGTACCGAGGCGGCGACCTTTTGTCGGGCTTCTTGCGGCGCTATCCTTGGTATCGCGGGCGGCTCGCTGAAGCTTGGCACAGTTTTGCTGTTTGGAACAGGGCTGTACCCCACTTCACCCGGCTGGCCCTGGACTACCGCATCCTCAGAGCTTTGGTCTGCATCTGTCTCCTTTGGAGGTGGACTTCCATGGCTAGCTTGCTCATGCTCGGCTTCCATGGACTGCTGCGGCCGGCCGAGATGGCGGCACTGAAGCGAGTGCATGTACGGCTGCCCCACGACGGCGTCGGGTTTCAGGACGAGGCGCATGCTGTCGTTTGCATCGTACGAGCTAAGACCCGCACTCGTGCGGCCTCCACGCAATCGGTGTTGGTCGAGGACGCCTTGGCCTTGCAGGTGGCGGCAGTGGGGCTGTTGGGTCTGCATCCCAACCAGTTGATATTGGCAGGCGGTTCGGCGCACCTTCGTCTGCTCTTCTCCACCTTGCTCGAGTGTCTGAACCTGGGGCACTTAGCTTACTCGCCGTCCAGCTTGCGGCCAGGCGGTGCGCTCCACTTGTTTTCTCAGAAGAACTGCTCGTTAGCGGACCTCATGTACAGAGGCCGTTGGGATAGCTCGCGCACGGTCAGCCACTACCTGCAAGAGGGGTTCGCCGCCCTAGCAGTTAGTGTGATCAGTGCCGCCGCTGCCCAGCGTGTTCGGGCCCTTTCCGACTTGCTCCCGGAGGTGGTGGCGGAGTGGCAGGCGGAGCGCCTTCACGGTGGCCATGCACCTGTGCGCCAGGCGCCCACGCAGCGGCACGCGGCAGGGCCCGTCACGGCTGAGCTGAGGTACCCCGGTGACGCCGCTGCACGTCCGGCCTTCAGTGAGGACTCAGGCTCCGAGTCGCGAGGCTCCGATGGTGGCCTTGCTGATGCTTCGGATGATGACGCTGTGCGCAGCGCGCCGCGCTCTGCTGTCCCTCGGCAGGCACGGCAGGCCGCGCTCGGCTCTTGGTAGTGCGGAGCCTCTGCTGCGGCGTTGCCCGGCGGCAAGCCTTCTTTTGGAGCCATGTCCAGCTTTGTCCGACTTCGCCTGGAGGTTTCAGTTGAGAGGCTGCCCGGTTGAGGCTTCGGCTTCCGTGGCATGGAAGGCGGTTGCCATGGCACTACGGTGCCAAAAGTCCGCAAAACGATTGCCTTGGGAAACCAAGGCCGAAAGCGAAGGCGAAAACGACTGCCTTGGGAAACCAAGGCCGAAAGGAAGATTGGCGTGGCTACACGCCGCGGGCAACCGCGGCCGAGGAGAACGTAGTGGACTCGGCGTCCGCTTCTGCTGCAGCCGAGGACATGTGTTGTCTGGGACGGCATGGCATGCTGTCTGCGACGGCATCTGATGTGGTGCAAAGTTTTTCTTGGTCGTGGCTTGCTGTCCGAGACGGCATATGATGTGGTGCAAAAGTTCTCCTTGGCGGCATGCTGTCTGCGACGGCTTTTGATGTGGTGCAAAGTTTTCCTTGGTCGTGGCTTGCTGTCCCAGACGGCTTAAGATGTGGTGCAAAGT
>VGYP01000130.1 GCA_016872955.1 Planctomycetota bacterium | reverse complement strand
GCCGGCCGGGGCTGGCCCTGTCGGCTTGGGTTTACGGGGCTTGTGGTGACCGCCGGAGAGGGACCGGTCGACTGGCAGCGGCAGGCGGTCGCCTGTTGCCGGTCGATTCTGCGGCGGTTCGTCTCCCCGCACTGGCTGGCGCGGCACGGAGGCCTGCGGATCAGGCCCTGAAAATCGACTCTCCATCGAGCGTGCGGTAGCCCTCGCCGAGGGCGGGTGGTAGACTTCGGGTTCCTCGCGGTTGCGGCTTTTTCCGAAGTTGAAGAAGGCGATTGCAGACCGCGGTCCCGTCCCGTTTTCGGAGATTTTCATGGCCGACGAGCAGACCCGTGCCGAACCCGTCCACGTGCCGGTCGACGAATCCCACATCGTCGCCACCTACGCCAACTTCTGCCGTGTCACCGGCACGCCCGAGGAGTTGATCGTGGACTTCGGCCTCAACAAGCAGGTCGGCGGCACGTCGCCGGAGACGATCCAGCTCACGCAGCGGATCATCGTCAACTTCTACACCGCGAAGCGGCTAGCCTATGCCCTCGGCCACGCGGTCGCCCGTCACGAGCAGGCCTTCGGCAACCTCGAGACCGACGTCCAGAAGCGGGTGGTGTCGCAGCAGAGTAAGGCCTGAGACTTGGCGGTCGGGCGCGTTGCGGCCGACCCGTGCCCACCACGACCGGTCGTCGTCAGCATCCTTCCTTGGGGTTTGCTTGCGGTTTCCTTGCGATTTGAAGCTCGCGGTTTGAACAAACGATTCATGGCCTGCCGTCGCAACGCGATGGGCGAGGGTCTCGCATCCGTGAATCGATTTTCATCGGTCACTCGGAGCCCGGTTTGACCGTCGGGCGGAGCCGGCTTCGGCCGACTCCGCCCGACGGCTATTCCTCGATCTTGCCATGAGCAACGACGAATCCGAGGAAGTCCTTCGCGCACGAGAACAGATTCGCGCTCTCGTCAACGAGATCACGGCGATCTCCCGTGGCGATGCGTCGGAGGCCGAGTTCTACGCCGGCATGCTCCAGCGGATTCTCCAAGCGATGGAGGCCGTGGCTGGCATCGTCTGGCTGGTCCGCGAGGGGGGCAAGGCGGAGCCGATCTGCCACGCCGGCTTGCAGGCGACAGGCCTGACGGGGTCGCCGCAGGCCGAGGAGGTGCATCTCAAGCTCGTCCAGACGTTGCTGGGGAGCCCCTCCGGTCTGGTCGTGCCTCCGGGCGCCGAGTTGACCGGTGTTGATAGCACTGCGATGGCCGCCAACACCTCGGCCTTGTCGGTGATTGCCATGCCCATCGAGCAGGGCGAGAAGCGGGCCGGCCTGATCGAGGTCTTCCAGCATCCGCAGGATAGGCAGGTCGAGCGCGGCTACCTCGTGTTCCTGCAGGAGCTCGCGGTGGTGGCCGGCGACTATCTGGCCCGGCGGCAGATGGTTGCCCTGGGCGACCAGCAGGCGGCCCTCGCCCAGGTGGAGCGGTTCGCCCGGTCGGTGCACGAGTCGCTCGACCCGATCGCCACGGCGATGGCGATCGCCAACGAGGCCCGCCGGATCATCGGCTGCGACCGGGTCGGCGTGCTCGTCCGCCGCCGGGGAAAGCTCAGGCTGGAGGCGGTCAGCGGCCAGCAGAGCGTGGAACGGCGGGCCAACGAGGTGCAGGTGATCGAAGCGCTGGTGCAGGTCGTGGCCCGCGCGGGCGAGCCGCTCTGGCATCCCGATCCCGACCGCGAACTGCCTCCGCAGATCGAGGAGGAACTCGAGAACTACATCGACGAGTCGCACACCACGGCCCTGGCCATCATTCCGCTGGAGAAGCCGCGGTCCACGCCGGTCGTCAAGCCGGGCGGTGTCGACGCCGTGGCGGTGGCCAAGGCCGAGGCGGCGCCGCGGGCCGCGCCGGAGCCGATCGGGGCGCTGGTCGTGGAATGGTTCAAGGCCGCGGCGGTCGAGCCGGCCCAGCGGGTCCGCGTCGAGCTGGTCGTCGAGCATGGCCGCGCGGCGCTCGCCAACGCGCTGACGCACACGGGCCTGCCGCTCTACCCAGTGATCAGCCTGGCCGAGAAGTCACGGGTGCTCACCAACGCCCGCAACCTGCCGCGGACGGTGATGGCGGGGCTGGCGTCGCTGGCCGCCATCCTGGCGCTCGTGTTCGTGCCGGCCGAACTCCGTCTGGAGGGCAAGGGCTCGCTCGAACCGGTGCATCGCCGTGACGTTTTCGCCAAGATCGACGGCGTCGTCGAGGCGATCGCCGCGGGGGTGGAGCACGGCGCCGAGGTCAAGGACGGGCAGCCACTCGTGAGGCTCCGTAACACCGAGGTGGATGTCGCCCTGGCCGACGTGCTCGGCCGCAAGGCATCGAGCGAGGAGCAGTTGCGGGCCACGCGGCGGTCGCTCCTCGAGGACGAGAAGATCTCGGCCGATGAGAAGGTCCGGCTCGACGGTCGGGCGAGGCAGCTGCAGCGGGAGATCGAGAGCCTTGAGGAACAGCGAAAGCTCTGGGAGTCGCGCCGCGAGGATCTCCAGGTGACCAGTCCCATCGCCGGGGTGATCGTCACTTGGCAGGTCCGCGACCGGCTGCTGCTGCGACCGGTGGAGAAGGGGCAGGTGCTGATGAGCGTCGCCGACAAGACCGGCCCCTGGGAGCTCGAGATCCACATGCCCGACGACCGGCTCGGCCACGTCAACCGGGCCGCGCTCGGGGCCAAGGCGGAGAAGCGGGATCTGCAGGTCGACTACATACTGGCCACCGACCCGGGCACCCGCCATCGCGGCACGGTTCGCGAGATCCACGAGCAAGCCGAGGTGCGTGGCGAGGACGGCAACACCGTGCTCGTGCGGGTCACGATCGACCCCGACCGCCACGAGAAAGAGGAGCTCGGCGCCGGGGCAAGCGTCACGGCCCGGATCTTCTGCGGCAGGCGATCGCTCGGCTACGTCTGGTTCCACGACCTGCTCTCCTTTATCCAGACCCAAATCCTGTTTCGTCTCTGGTAGGAGTCGTCTCATGCCCACCGTCTTTCGGCTTGCCCCGCGTCTGGCCGTCGCGGTTGTTGCCCTGCTCACCGTGATCGTGGCCCGCGCCGCCGATCCGCAGCCGGCCGCCGAGCCCGAGATCGAGGGTTGCCTCGTGTCGATGATCGAGGACGTGAAAGTGCCCGCCCGGGAGGCCGGCGTGATCGTCGATCTCGCCATCCGCGAGGGGGCGGTCGTCTCGAAGGACGAGGTGCTCGCCCGCATCGACGACGACCAGCCGCAGATGGAAAAGCGGCGGGCCCAGGCGGAGCACGACCAGGCCCTTGGCAAGGCGGAGAGCGACGTCGACGTCCGGTATTCCAAGAAGGCCCAAGGCGTGTCGGAGATGACCTTCCTGAGCGCCAAGCAGGCGGCGGACAGAGCCAAGGCGGTCACCGACGTGGAGCTCGAGCGGCTGAAGCTCGAATGGGAAAAGACGGGCCTGCAGATCGAACAGGCCGAGCTCGAGCGGCGGCTGTCGACGCTGCAGGCCACGAGCAAGGGCGTCGAGGTGGAGGTGGCCCAGAAGGCGATCGAGCGGCGGCTCATCCGGGCCCCCTTCGACGGCGAGGTAGAGGAAGTGTTTCCGCAGCGGGGCGAGTGGCTGCAGCCCGGCGAGCCGCTGGCCCGGGTGATCCGCGTCGACCGCCTCAAGGTCGAGGGCTTCGTCGATGCCAACAAGTTCAACGCGGCAGACGTTCGCGACCGGCCCGTCACCGTCGAGGTGCGGCTGGCCGGCGGCCGCACCGAGTCGTTCGAAGGGCGGATCGTCAACGTGCGGCGGCGGATCGAAAGTGGCAACTATCGGGTCGTGGCCGAGGTCGACAACCGCCAGGTCGAGGGCGAGTGGCTGCTGCGGGCCGGGCAGTTCGTGAAGATGATGGTCCACTCCCAGCAGTCGCCCCTCGCGCCTGCCAAGCGCAAAGACCGACTGGAACGCGAGTAGCGAACCGATGGCGACGGCCGATGCATTCCGCTCGAGCACGACGCGGTCGGTCGGCCTACGGAAGCGGGGTGACCTGCGGGTGACGCGGCAGGTCTACCAGGGGCAGGCGTGGTTTGTCGTGAAAGACCCGATCTCCCTGCACTACTTCCGCTTTCGGCCCGAGGAGTACGCACTGCTCGAGATGCTCGATGGCCAGGCCAGCCTGGAGTCGCTCAAGGAGCGGTTCGAGGAACGCTTTCCGCCCCGCACCATCACGGTCGAGGAACTGGCCCGCTTCGTGAGCACGCTCCATCGCTCGGGGCTCGTGATCAGCGACCGACCGGGGCAGGGGCCGCAGCTCTTTGAGCGTCGGCGGCAGCAGAAGTGGAAGGAGTGGGTGGCCTGGATCTCCAACGTGATGTCGCTCCGTTTTCGCGGCATCGATCCCAACTGGCTGCTCGAACGGATCAATCCCTGGTTCGGCTGGATCTTCTCGCCGACGGCGATCGTATTGCTGATGGCCTTCGCCCTCTCCGCGCTGTTGCTCGTGCTGATCAACTTCGACGTCTTTCGGTCCAAGTTGCCGGAGTTCAACCAGTTCTTCGCGGCGGGCAACTGGCTCTATCTGGCGATCGCGGTGGGCGTCACGAAGGTGCTCCACGAGTTCGGCCACGGCCTGTCGTGCAAGTATTACGGCGGTGAATGCCACGAGATGGGCGTGATGATCCTGGTCTTCACACCCTGCCTCTACTGCGACGTCTCTGACAGCTGGATGCTGCCGAACAAGTGGAAGCGGGCGGCGATCGGGGCCGCCGGAATGTACGTGGAGGTGGTGATCGCCGCCATCGCCACCTACCTGTGGTGGAACTCCCATCCCGGTGTCTTCAACCAGCTCTGCCTCGACGTGATGTTCGTGTCGAGTGTGTCGACGATCATGTTCAACGCCAATCCGCTGCTGCGGTATGACGGCTACTACATCCTCTCCGACGTCCTTGAGATCCCCAACCTCCGCCAGAAGGCCACCGCCGTGCTCAGCCGACTGGCATACAAGTGGTGCCTGGGCATCAAGCAGCGGGAAGATCCCTTCCTGCCGCAACGGCGGCTGGGCTGGTTCGCCTTCTACGCCGTGGCCTCGAGCCTGTACGGCTGGTTCGTGACTCTGTCGATCCTGCTGTTCGTCTGGAACATCTTCAAGCCCTATCGGCTCCAGGTGATCGGGCAGCTGCTGGCCGTCGCGGTGGTCTGGGGCTTGGTGGTCCGGCCGCTGCAGGGGATGATCAAGTTTCTACGAGTTCCCGGGAGGCGTGACGAGGTGAAGACCGTGAACGTGCTGACGACGGGCGTGGTGGTGGGTGTGCTGGCAGCCGCGATCGGCCTGATCCCGCTGCCGCAGCGGGTCTGGTGCGCCGCGGAGCTGCGGCCCCGGGGCGAGGAGACGGTCTACGTGTCCGTGGCCGGGCGTCTCGAAAAACTGCTCGTGAAGCCCGACGCGATGGTCCGCAAGGGACAGGAACTGGCCGTGCTCTCGAGCCTCGACCTCGAGCTCGAGATCGCCGCACTCGAGGGGCGGAAGCAGCAGTCGGAGAGCCGGTTGGCGAGCCTGCGGCGGGAGCGGTTCAACGACCCGGCCGCGGCGCTCGACATCGGCACCGTCGAGGAAACGCTCAAGAGCCTGGGCGAGCAACTGGCGCGGAAGCAGCGGGATCACGCCGAACTGGTGCTCGTGGCCCCGCGGGCCGGCGTGGTGCTGCCGGCGCTCGGCCAGCCCGCCCGCCCCGACCCATCCGGGCGGCTGCCGGGCTGGACGGGCAACACGCTCGACGAGCGCAACCTCGGGGCCACGTTCACCCCCGGCACGGTGTTCTGCATGATCGGCGACCGCGAAGGCTTCGAGGCGGTGATGGTGGTCGACCAATCGGAGGTGGAGTTCGTGCGGCCGGGCCAGCCGGTCGATCTGAAGCTCGATGCCTTCCCCTGGCAGACCTTCTCCGGCACCATCGAGCAGCTCGCCGAGACGCACATCGAAAACGGCTCCGAGCGGATCAGTGTCAAGGCCGGGGGCGGCGTGCCCACGAAGACCGATGAGGCGGGCCGCGAGGTGCCGATCTCCACGAGCTACGAGGCGATGATGGCCCTCGACGACGCCGAGGGCACCTTCACGCCGGGCATGCGGGGCACGGCCCGGGTCAAGGTCGGCAGCCGCACGGTGGGCCAATGGCTCCTGCGGCTGCTCTGGCAGACCTTCAACTTCCGGATATAGCAGGGCGTGGCCTCCGGCCAGGCCTGGCTCGTCCGGTCCCGCCGCGCGTTGGCGGTCGGCGGAGGAATGACGACCCCCCCACGGCGACCTCTCCCATGCCCATGCTCGACCGAATCACCGTCTACCCTGTGAAGAGTCTCGACGGTGTCGCCGCGGACGCGGCCCACGTGCTCGCCGGCGGGGCCCTCGAGCATGACCGCCGCTGGCAGCTGGTCGATCTCGAGGGTCGCGTCGTCAACGCCAAGCGAGCGGCGGTCATGCATGCGGTCCGGGCGGAGTTTCGGATCGAGGGGCTGATGTCGTCCTTTGACAGGAGCCTGCCGCGGCTAGCGGCCAACGTCGTGGCCCTGGCGGTCGATCCGGCGGCGATTGAGGCCGCGGCGGTGCCGGGTGTCGAGCGGCTGGCGGCCCTGGAGCCGGAGGTGTTTCCGCTCGTGCCGGGGTCGGCCGGCCCGTGCGGCTGGCTGGCGGAAGCACTCGGTTTCGGGGTGCTGCTTCTGGAGCGGGGCGAGGGCGGGTTTCCGGACGACCGCGACGCCCCCGGCCCGACCCTCGCGGCGGCGGCCACACTCGTGGAGGTGGCCCGCTGGTTTGGTTTCGACCTCGACGAATGCCGCCGCCGGTTCCGCGTCAATCTCGAGGTGGGGGGCTGCGATGCCTTCTGGGAAGACTCGCTCGCCAGCCCCGCCCGGCCGGGGCTCGTGCCGGCGGTGGCGGCACTGGCCGACCTGCCGGCCGATCCCTATGCGGCCCTGCCGCCGCCGGAACCCCGCTCGTTCACGATCGGCACCGTGGCCTGGCGGGCCACCAACGTCTGTCGTCGCTGCGTCGTGCCGACCCGCGACAGTCGCACGGCCGCGGTCACGGCTCACTTTCGCGATGCCTTCGAGGCCCGGCGCGGCCGGAGCCTCCGGCCCGACGTCGATGCCTCGGACTGGAGCCATGGCTACCGGCTGGCGGTCAACACGGCGGGCGGGGGCGGGGGCGTGATCGGCCTGCACGACGACGTCGACGTTCGCTGAGCCGATCGGCAGCCGCACTCGGACCGCCGGACGAACTCAGCTGCCGATCGTGCCGTTGCTGTTGAGGTCCACGCCGAACGCCGTCTCGGTCGCCAGGGCTGCGGCGCTACCGGGCGCCAACCAGCCGTCGCCGGAGACCTGCGCCCAGAAGGCGTTCATCCGAAAGAAGTGGAGAAACCCGGACGAGTGCTTGAGCACCAGCGTGTTGACGCCGCCGACCACATCGGCGGCCATCGCGGTCCAGCCACCGGCGGCCGTGGTCAGGTAGTTCAGCGACGTGCCATTGAAGACGATGCGCTTGCCGTTGGCGCGGAGGTTGCCGGCGCTGCCGTAGGTGAGGATCACGGAGCCGGCCGACTCGATC
>VGYP01000129.1 GCA_016872955.1 Planctomycetota bacterium | reverse complement strand
TGCGCAAGGTGGTGGCCGAACTCGAGAACCGCGGATGGCACGAGTTTCTCTGATGCGGCGGGCCGCCCTCGCGGCGGTGGTCGCCCTCGTGCTCGCGGTCGGCACGGGCCGGGCGGGGGCCGATCCCGCGGTCGAGTCCCGCGATGCCGGCTGGCTGGCGGCGCTGCGTCGATCGCGCGAAGCGCTCGTCTGGACCGACCTCGTCGTGCGGCATGAGTGGCGGCTGCAGCGACACGCCCGCGATGGCCGCTGCCGGATCCTCGACCCCGCCGACCAGTCCGTCCGCGAGGGAGACGAGGCCGACTGCCGGCGTGGCTTCGCCGCGCTCGAGCGCGTGGGCACGATTCCCCGCCAGGACGGCAGCACCGTCGTCCTGCTGCACGGCCTCGGCGAGGGCCGCGATTCGATGCGACCGCTGGCCGAACACCTCCGCGGCACCCTCGACGGGACCGTGATCTCGTTCGGCTACGCGAGCGTCAGCGGTGACATCGACACGCACGGCCACGCGCTGGCGGAGGTCGTGGCGGGGCTGCCGGCCGCCGGTCCGGTCAGCTTCGTGGGCCACAGCCTCGGCGGCATCGTGGTCCGCCGCTGGCTCGCGTTGGCCGACGATCGCGACCGGCGACGCGTGCAGCGGGTGGTGATGCTCGGGCCGCCCAACCAGGGCTCGCGGCTGGCGCGGATGGCCGCCGGTATCTGGGGGCTCGCCGACCACGTCGACGGCGCGGCCCGCGACCTCGCGGTCGACTGGGCCGAGGTCGCCCCGCGGCTAGCCGTGCCGACCTGCGACTTCGGGATCGTGGCCGGCGGCAAAGGGGACGACGCCGGCTACAGCCCCTTGCTGGCCGGCGACGACGACGCCGTCGTCCGCGTCGACGAGACCCGCCTGCCCGGGGCCTGCGACTTCCTCGTGCTGCCGGTGCACCACGCCGCCATGATGCGCGACCGCGGCGTGCAACGGGCCACGGTATCTTTCCTGCAGACGGGCCGATTCGCGGCCCAGCCGGGAGATGCCGCACGATGAGCGTGCCCCCCTCGGATCCGATTCCGACCGGCCGCGTGGCCGGCATCGACTACGGGCGACGGCGGATCGGCGTGGCCGTCTGCGACGCGGCCCGGATCATCGCCAGCCCGCTGTGCGTGCTCGACACCGAGGGCGACCGCGAGGTCGATGGCCGCTTCTTCCGGAAACTCGCCGCCGAGGAGCGGCTCGCCGGCTTCGTGATCGGCCTGCCGATCCACGCCGACGGCTCGGCCAGCGGCATGTCGGCCGAGGTGGAACGCTTCGGCGCCTGGCTCGGCGGCCTGACCGGCCTGCCGATCGCCTACCAGGACGAGCGGTACACGTCGCGGGAAGCGGCCGACATGCTGGCAGGCGTCGGGCTATCGCGGGCCGGCAAGCGGCGGCGGAGCGATGCGGTGGCGGCGCAGGTCGTGCTCACGTCGTGGCTCGAGCGCGCGGCCGCCGGCGGGTCGCCCGATCCCGGAGGGCTCGAGGCATGAACGGCGCCGAGGCGGCCTCCCGATCCCTGCGGCTCGTGGTGGGCTGCGGCTACCTCGGCGGCCGGGTCGCGGCCCGCTGGCTGGCTCGGGGCGACCTCGTGATCGGTATCACGCGGACCACGGCGCGGGCCGAGATGCTGGCGGCTGTCGGCATCGAGCCGGCGATCCTCGACGTGGCGGCGGCCGCACCGGCCTGGTCCGACCTTCTGGCCCGCCTCGGCTCGCCGGTCACGGTCTTCTGGGCCGTGGGCTTCGATCGCACCGCGGCGGCGAGCCACCGCGACGTGCACGTCGGAGGCTTGGCCGCGCTGCTCGACGCCTTGGCCGCGGCAGCCAGCGGGGCCCGCGTGGTGCTTTCGAGTTCCACGGGCGTCTGGGGCGACGAGGGGGGTGGTGTCGTGACCGAGGCCACGCCCGTGAACCCGTCGCGCGAGGCCGGACGAGTGCTCGTCGAGGCGGAGACACTCTTGGCCGGCCATCTCGCCGGCCCGGGCACCGCCCTGCGGTTCGCGGGGCTCTACGGTCCCGGCCGGCTGCCGCGGCTGGCCGACCTGCGGGCTGGCCGACCGATCGCCGCCGACCCCGCCAGTTGGCTCAACCTCGTGCACGTCGACGATGCCGCGACCGCCGTGGAGATCGTCGCCGACGCGGCCGCCGTCCGCCGGCTCTACGTGGTCGCCGACGGGCGGCCGATCCTGCGCCGGCAGTGGTACGAGCGGCTCGCCGAGTTGGCGGGGGGTCCACCGCCGGCCTGGGATGCCTCCGCCCGGCGGAGCCGCGGTGGCGACAAGCGGATCGATCCCGCCTTGCTGCGGGCCGACCTTGGCTTCACTCCGGCCCACCCCGACGCGCTGGCCGCTCTGCCCCGGCTCGTGCAGGGCGACTGAGCATCACCGCAGCGGCGACAGCACGGGCTTGGGCTGCGGCATAGCCTGCGCCGCCTCGGCGAGGCCGCCGGCCCCGGCGAGCGACTCCAGGTAGTCGACCACCACGTTCATCGCCTCGTCGAAGTAGTAGTCGCGCTCCACGACCGGCCGCTTGGAAAACTCCGTCTTCTCCTGCCGGTCTTCTTCCTCTTGCTCGGCCGCCTTGCCCTCGTTCCACTGCCGCTCAAACTCGCTGGCCACCAGCGAGAGCGTCTTTTCGTCCTTGCGCTTGCGGTAGCGGGCGATGTCGCCGGCCAGGTCGCGGAACTTCTCGTCGGCGGCCACCCGCTCGGCCGACCGCGTCCGCAGCCGGTCGATGACCTGCTTGGTGACCCGCGACTCCGGCTCGAACCGCGCCGCCGGCACACGGTCGAAGGGAATGGCGTGATCGAGATCGGATTCGCCCACCGGCAGGTGCGTGGTGATGCTCGGCAAGGTGACGTCGCTCTTCACCCCCTCCAACTGCGTGCTCGCACCGCTGGGTCGGTAGAACTGCTGCATCGTGATCTTGATGGCCCCGAGCGACGGGGCGTTGTCGAACCGCCGGAAGAGTTGTCGGCCGAGATCGAGCAGGCTCTGGACGGTGCCCTTGCCGTGGGTGGCGTCGTCTCCCACGATCAGCCCGCGGCCGTAGTCCTGGATCGCACCGGCTAGGATCTCGCTGGCACTGGCGCTGAACTTGTTGGCCAGCACGACAAGCGGCCCGTCCCAGGCCACGCCCGGATCGACGTCGTCGTAGGGCCGCACCTGCTGGTCGGCGTCCTTGATCTGGACGACCGGCCCGCGGTCGATGAACAGCCCGGTCAGCTTGATCGCCTCCGGCAGCGAGCCGCCACCGTTGTTCCGCAGGTCGAGCACGACGCAGTCGACCCCCTTCTGCCGGAAGTCGTCCAGTAGTTTCTCCGTGTCGCGGGTGCTGCTCTTGAAGTCGGCCTGCCCCTGCTGCGCGCCGGCCATGTCCATGTAGAAGCTGGGCAGGCTGATGACGCCGACCCGATACGTTGAGCCGTCGGCCTTCTTGCCGTGCTCGATCACCTCGCCCCGGGCCTCCGCGTCCTTGAGCTCGATCTTATCGCGGGAGATGTCGTAGACCTTGGGGGCCGTCTCACCCACCGGCACGACCTTCAGCCGGACGACCGTGCCGCGCTTGCCGCGGATGAGCTTGACCACCTCGTTGAGGTTCATGTCGACCGTGTCGACGATCTCACCCGAGTTCCCCTGCCCCACCCCCACGACCCGGTCCTTCGACTTGAGCCGGCCGTCGCGGTCGGCGGCACCGCCCGGGGTGAGCTCGACGATCGTGGTGTAGCCATCCTCGCTCTTCAGCTGGGCGCCGATCCCGTCGAGCTGCAGCCGCATCCCGATCTCGAAGTTCTCGAGCGTGCCGGGCGACATGAAGCTGGTGTGGGGGTCGAAGCTCGAGGTCAGTGACGAGAGGTAGGTCTCGAGCAATTCGTCGGCGGTCATCTGGTGCATCCGCTTGGCGAAACTGCGGTAGCGGCGGTGGAGCTTGTCCTTCGCCTCCTGCTCCGGCGTTTCCTCCATTTTCTGCACGAGCAGGTCGTACTTGATCCGCTTCCGCCAGACGTCCTCCAGGTCGGCCTCGGACGCGGCCCACTTCGTCTGGTCGCGGTCGACGACGATCGTCTCCTGACGAGTGAAGTCGTGGGGGGCGTCGATCAGCTTCTCGATGACCGGCAGCCGCTCGTCGACCCGCTTGAGGAACCGGCCCAGCACGGTGTAGGCGAACGACACGTCCCCCTTCTTGACGAGGTCGTCGAGGCTGTCGCGATCACGGCCGAACTCCTGGAAGTCGGACTCCAGGAAATAGACCTTCATCGGATCGAGCGCCTCGATGAAGGCGTCGAACCAGAGGCGGGCGACACCGTCGTCGATCGGCCGCCGCAGGAAATGCTCCCGCTCGAGGTGCCGACGCACGGCGACGGCGATGTGCCGGTCGTTGGGCCCCGGCTGAGGCAATCCGGCCGCCGACGCCGAGGGCGCGGCGGGGGCGGGCGGGGCGGTGACCGGGTCATCGACGGCCCAGGCAGCGGGGGTCAGGAGCACGGCGACGGCCCACGCCAGTCGCGGACGGCCCAGGGGGGCAACTAGTCCGGGGCGGCGACCGCTCCGGCAATCGACGTCGGGGTGGCCGCTCACGCGCTGGCTCCTCTGGGACTCGGCGACCCCACGCTGGGTCACCATTCGTATTGTGACGGGTGACCGCCGATTTGGCGAGGCATTTTCGATGGCCCGTGTTTCAGACGCTTTCCGCAGTCGCGCCGATTGCCTCGCTCGCCCGATCGATCAGGGCCTCCGCCACCGCCGGATCGGGACCGAGCCTCGGCACCTGCAACCACTCCACGTCGGGCCGGGCCGATCGGGCGGCTGCGACCACCGCGGTCACCTGCTCCTCGACGTGGCCGCGGAACAACAGATGCGGCTGCACCACGATCCTACGCACCCCAGGCGGCGACGGATCGGCCGCCGCCGCCAACGCCTCGGCGACGGTGGGCCGGGCCGCCGCCACGAACCCCAGCAGTCGCCGCGCCGGTGCCGGGCCCGCGTCCAACGTGGCCGCCGTGAAGGCGTCGAGTTGGCCGGGGGCCGACGGATCGCTCGACCCACGGCCCACCATCACCAGCGCCGTCCGCTCGGCCGGCACGTCGTCTGGCACGGCCGCCTGCCGCCGCGCGACCGACAGCCGCACGATCGCCGGATGGCAGCCGAGCGGGCCGGCCAGGCGGACCGTCATGCCACGCGCGGCGGCCGGCCCCGCGATCGCCTCGGGCACGTCCCGCTTGGCATGCCCGGCCTCGAACAGCAACAGCGGCGTTGCCACCACCTCGTGGCAGCCGCGGGCGGCGAGATGGGCCAGCCCGTCGCCGATCGTCGGGCCGATCACCTCGAGAAAGCCGAGCGTGACCGGCACGCCCGGCAGCGCTGCGGCGACGAGTGCGGCCACCCGGGCGGTCTCGGCCGCGCCCACCTCGTCGGCCGTCCCATGGCCCACGACGAGCAGGCCGCACCGCGGCGGGAAGCCCCGGCCGGCGGGCGGCGACTCCGTCGCGATGCGGGAAGCGGGCACGGCATACATGGCGAAGGCATCGTAGCAGTGCCCCGCTCCGGCGGCCCGCCGCCCACGGGATTCACCCGCGGTCCACCGCCACCTTTTGCGACCGGCCGGCGACTCGGCTACAAGTCACGGGCTCATTCCGACTCCACCAGGCCTCGCTCCGCGCCCGTGCCCGAGCCCCATCTGTCGCCGTCCGCGGCCGCCAGCCTCGTGCTGCAGATCGCCGGCCACCCCGGCCCTGCGTTCCCGCTCGATCAGGCCGCCGACAACGTGCTCGGCCGCGCGTCCGGCACACTGGTGGCCCTGGCCGACCGACTGGCCAGCCGCCACCACGCGGTGGTCCGTCGCGACGCCGCCGGCAGCTGGACGCTGGTCGACCTGGGCAGCCGCAACGGCACCTGGCTCGATGGCGTGCGGGTGACACGGGGCACGCTCGTCGAAGGCAGCGTGGTCCGCGTCGGCACGACCGAGTTCGTCTTCCGCGCGACCGCCCCGCGGCACGAGCCGGCGGTCGCGGCAGGCGGTCGCCGCGTCGTCCGCGGCGGAACGCCGGCGGAGCTCGAGGGCGTCGCCCTGGAGCGGGCCAACCGCGACAACGAGTCCCGCTGGCCGATGCTCCTCTACCAGTCGGGCCTCCGGTTGCTGGCCGCCAGCGGCCCGCGAGACGTAGTTTTCACGACGCTCGAACTGGCTGCCGAGTTCACCGCGGCGACGAGCTTCGCCTGGCTCGACGTGGACGCCGAGGGCCACCCCACCACCGTCTGCGCCGTGCCGCCGGCCAGCGATCTGCCGGCCCTGGTCACGGCGACGGCCTGGCAGGAGGCGATCGCGGGTCGGGCCGCGTGGCTGGCGGCCGACGAGTCGGCGGGCGACGACATCGCCTGCGTGCCGCTCGCCGAAGGTGGACGGATCCGCGCCGCCTTGGCCGCCGGCGGCGCGATCCGCAAGATCGACTTCGACCTGCTCGTGTCGCTGGCCAGCCTGGCGGCCGCCGCACTGGCCGGCTGCGAGGCCCGGCCGTGTGCCGGGGCGGAGGCGGCCGCCCCGACCGACCCGCTCGATGAATCCCAGATCCAGGCCCGCTTCGAGGGCACGCTCGCGCTCACCGGCACCGACGTCTCGCGGCTCCAGGGCGGCGGGCCGGCGGACTCGCTGGCGGCCGCCGACTCGCTGCGGCTGGCCGACTGGGAACGCCGGCTGGCCGTCGAGGCCCTGCGGCGGACCGGGGGCAGCGTGCCCGAGGCGGCGACGCTAATGGGCATCAGCCGCGCCACGCTCTACCGCCGTCTCGAAGACTACGGCCTCACGCGGGACGGCCCGCGGCCGGCGTCGTGACCCGCGCGAGCACGGTCGCCACGGCCGCCAGCGCGACCAGCGACAGGACGTAGGGCAGGACACGCGAGACGTGGAGCGAGAACAGCGTCATGCCGGCGAAGGGGCCGAGGATCCGGCCCAACGAGGCGAATGACTGGTTGACGCCGAGCACCTCTCCCTGGCGATCGGGGTCGGCCCGGCGTGAAATCAAGGCCGACACCGACGGATTGATGAAGGCGAAGCCGCAGACCGCCAAGGACGCGGCCGCGTAGAACGCCCACCGCCAGGGGTCACCCGGCTTTGCCACGAGGCCCCGCCCCGTGACACCGGCTGCGACGGCCGTCAGCCCGACCATGCCGGCGATCATCATCGCGACCCCCGCGGCCAGCAGCCACGTCTCGGGCCGTCGCTTCGCCAACGGGCGATACGCCCCGCCGGCAATCATCAGCACCACGCCGATCGCCGCGAACAACAGGAAGTTGGCGTCGTCCGACATGGCGAAGGCCTGCTGGCTGAAGAGCGCGAGCGTCGATTCGAATCCCGCCATCGCAAAGATCGTCAGGAAGTAGACGAGCACCAGAAGGCCGACGGTCGGCATCCGCAGCACGGCCGCGGTGCGACCCAGGCTGAAGAACTCCTTTGCCGGCGGCCCGCCCGGCCGCCGCGTCTCGTGGAACACCGTGGCCGCGATCACCAGGGCGACCAGCGAGAGCAGCGAGGCGATCGCCCCCGTGCCCCAGCGGGCGCGGTCGAACAGCGCGAGTCCGAAGTAGGCGATCAGCGGGCCGAGC
>VGYP01000128.1 GCA_016872955.1 Planctomycetota bacterium | reverse complement strand
GGGGAGTCCCTCTGGCAGGCCGACCGGCGGGACGAGGCGATCGCCGCCTGGCAGGCGTTCCTCCGCGACCATCCGCAGGCGCCGCAGTTGCCGGACGTGCTCTACGCCCTGGGGGTGGGCCTGGCGGAACAGAAGAAGTTCGCGGAGGCCGCACCGATCTTCGACCGCTTCGCCAAGGAACACGCGGGCCATCGGCTCGCCGCCGACGTCGTGCTCTGGCGGGCCGACGTAGCGACGGCCCAGGGCCGACCTGCCGACGCCGAAAAGATCGTGGCCGACATCGCCGGCGGCGACGGGCCGCGGGCGAGCGACGCCGTGGAGCGGTTGGCTGACGCCCGCTGGGCGCTGAAAAACTGGCCGGCCGCCGCCGAGGCCTATGCCAAGCTCGCCGCCGCGCCCGGGCCGCGGGCGGCACGGGCGGCCGTGATGGCCGGTCGCGCCTACACGGAGGCCGGCAAGCCGGACGACGCGCGGAAGTGGCTGGCCACCGCGGTCGCCGCCGGCGGGGCCACCGGTCTCGACGCGGCCCACCGACTGGCCGCCCTCGAACTGGAGGCCAAGAAACCGGAACTGGCGCTCGACGTGGCCTGCAAGGCGATCGCCGCGGCGGCGAAGGAGAAGGATGCGGATCCCACGATCGTCGCGGCCCTCGCCCTCGGTAAGGCCGATGCCCTGTGGGCGATCCCCGGCCGCAGCGCCGAGGCGATTCAGGCTTTCCTCGCCGTGGTCGAACGCCACCCCTCCACGCCCTCGGCCGGCCCCGCATCGTCGATGGCGGCCCTGGCGCTCTTGCAGTCGGGCAAACCGGCCGACGCGCTGGCCCGCGCCGACGCCTTCCTAGCCACCTACGCCACATCGGCCACGCCCGAGGCGGTCGCCGACGTGCGGGCGATCCGTGCCGAGTCGTTGCTCGCCCAAGGCAAGCACGCCGAGGCTGCGGCCGCCTACGGTGAACTGGCGACGGCCAATCCCCAGGCAGCCAAGCTGCCCACCTGGAAACTGCGACAGGGAGCGGCCCTGGCCGCTGCGGGCCAGTGGCAGCCCGCCCATGACGCGCTGGCCGCCGCGACGCCGAAGCTCACCGGTGACGGTCAGGCCGAGGCCATGCTGCTCGATGCCACGGCCCTCGTCGAACTCGGCAAGGCCGCCGACGCGGCCGGCATCCTGACCGCGCTCGACAAGGCCCATGCCCGCTGGCCGCGCCGTGACGAGGCACTGCTCTTGTCGGTGCGAGCGCTGCAGGAGCAGGGGGACGCCAAGGCGGCACTCGCGGCCGCCGAACGGATGATCAAGGAGTTTCCAGCCGCGGCCGGAGCCGACGTCGTCTGGTATCGCATGGGTCAGTTGAAGCAGCAGGCGGGCGACCGTGAGGCTGCGATCGAGGCGTTCGGCAAGTCGATCGAGACCAAGCCGGACGGAAGCCGTGCCCCGTGGGCGCGGCTGGCGATGGGCTGGTGTCACGAGGCCGCAGGGCGGCTCGATCAGGCCATCGCATCCTGGAGCAGCCTGGTCGACAAGCACCCCACCTCCGCCGCCGCTGCCTCGGGCCTGCTCGCCCGCGCCGACGCCCGGCAACGGACGGGTGACTTCGCCAGCGGCCTGGCCGACTGCCAGCGCCTGCTCGCGGAGGGCGACCTCGGCAAGAAGCTCGACAAGGCGGCCGTGGCCGAGGCCCGCTTCCTGCAGGCGCTCTGCCTGGCGGGCGACAAGAAGGACGGTCAGGCCGCCGCCACGTTCGCCAAGCTGCTGGCCGAGCGGCCCGACTTCCCGGCCGCCGATCGCGCCACGCTGGAGATGGCCCTGGCGCTGGCCCGGGCCGGCAAACAGGACGAGGCGGCGGCGGCCTTCACCGACCTCGTGAAGAAGTTTCCGAAAAGCCCATTCGCGGCCGATGGCTGGCTCGAGCTCGCCGAACGCCGCTGGGCGGCCGAAGACTGGCCGGCCGCCGCCGAGGCCTACCGGTCCGCGATCGCGGCCGCCGGCGATTCCAAGGACCTCGCCCTTGTGGTCGAGCAGGCCCGCCACAAGCTCGGCTGGACGCATGTCATGCGGGAGGAGAACGCCCCCGCAGCCGAGGCCTTCACCGCCCAGCTCGCGGCCGCCCCCGACGGCCCGCTGGCGGCCGACGCTGCGGCCCTGCTCGGCGACGCACTGTTCTCCCTCGGCAAGCCGGCCGACGCCGCCAAGGCCTTCGACAAGGCGCTCGCCGATCCCGCGAAGATCTCCTCCGAGGCGCTTCGCGGCATGGCGTTCATCCGCGCGGCCGAGTGCGCGGCGACCCGCAAGGCCTGGGCGGAAAGCGTGGCGTTCGCCGATCGGCTGCTTGCCAACGACGCCGCCTCGCCGCGGGCCGCGGAGGCCCGCTACGCGGCGGCCTGGGCGCGGCAGAACCTGGGTCAGCTCGACGAGGCGTTGGCCGGTTACCGCGAGATCGCCGGCGGCCCCCGGACCGAGCTCGCCGCCCGGGCCCAGATGATGGAAGGCGAGGTACTCTTCGAGCAGGAGAAGCACAAGGAGGCGATCAAGGCCTTCTTCAAGGCAGCCTACGGCTTCGGCGAGCAGCAGGCACCGCCGGCCTTCCACCTCTGGCAGGCCCAGGCCACCTACGAGGCCGCCCGCTGCTTCGAGGTGCTCGGCCAGTCCGAACAGGCCCGCAAACTTTACGCAGAACTCGTTGAACGGTATCCGCAGAGCGAGCACATGCCGGCCGCCCGCAAGCGGCTCGAGGCCCTGGCCTCCAAACCGGCCAAGAAGGGAGCATCTTGATGAGCAGCCTCGATCGCATCCAGAGCCTATGGGACCTGTTCCTCGCCGGCGGCCTCCTGATGTGGCCGATCCTCGGTATGTCGCTGATCGTCGTGACGTTCGGCATCGAGCGTTTCATCGCGCTGCGACGGAGGAACTTCCTGCCCGCGGAACTGTCTCGTGAGTTGGCCGAACTCGAGGAGGGTCGGTTCGACCCGCGGCTCGCCTACCGGCTGTGCGCCGACCACCCCTCCGTGGCGTCGCGGGTGGTGCAATCGCTGCTGGAAAAAATCGGCCGCCCACTGCCCGAGATGGAGCGCGCCGTCGAGGTGGCCAAGGAGCGGGAGGCCTCGCAGCTCTACGCCAACATCCGGCCCATCAGCCTGGCCGTCACGGTCACGCCGCTGCTGGGCCTCCTGGGCACGGTGCAGGGCATGATCATGGCCTTCATGAAGACCGCCAGCCCCGACGCGGGCGCCAATCGGGCGACCGAACTCGCCGGCGGGATCTACGTCGCCCTGATCACGACCTTCGCCGGGCTCTGCGTGGCGATTCCCGCCGCGATGCTCGCCCATTATCTGGAGGGGCGGATCCTGAAGGGCTCTCGCCTCGTCGACGAGGTGGTCGACGGCGTCCTGCCCCACCTGGAGAAGTTCGAGGGCAAGGGCCGCGTCACACCGGCCCAACTGGCTTCGGCTCCGGCGCCGGCGACGGCGTCCGCACCAGCGGCGGCCCGTCCCGCCCCGGCCCGACCTGCGGAAGCCCGACGATGAGCGTCAAGATCGACAAGGGACGGCTCGGCATGGGGCTCGAGATGACCTCCATGATCGACATCGTATTTCTACTGATGATCTTCTTCCTGGTCGCCAGCAAGCTCGACGAGGACGATCGCTCGCTGCCGGTCGTCCTGCCGCAGGCGTCTGCGGCCAAGCCGCTCACGAGCCGGCCGAAGGAGTTCGTCGTCAACATCGACCGTGAGGGGCATTTCTATGCCGGCGCGCGGCCCGTGCAGTTGGCCGAACTGCGGGACCTCCTGGCACAGTCGGCCGCCGACAACCCCGAACGGCAGACGGTGATCCTCCGCGCCGACGAGGACACCGCCCACCGCTTCGTGGTTGCGGCGATGGATGCCTGCGTGCAGGCGGGTATCGACGATTACCAGGTGCAGTCAGCCTCCGAGCAGTGAGCCGAGACGTGGCCCACCCCGCGGATGGAGTCGAAAATGGCTGATGACGGGACGGACCGCAGCAGGACCTACCGGTGGCGACTCGCCTGGGCCGCTCTGGCGAGTTATGCCCTGCACATGCTGCTCTTCGGTGCGCTCTCCGTCTCGAAGATCGACCTCAACAGCGAGTCGCTCGAGGTCCGCGAACCGCTGAAGCCGAAGCGGCCGGCCGCCGATTTCAAGCTCGAGGTGCCCCGCTCGGCCGCCACCGTGACGCCCACCCACGAGCGGCCGCTCGAACTACCCGTCACCCCGGACGAGGCGAAGCCCGCCGAGCCGCGCGAGCGAGCGCCGGAGAAAGCGCTAGCCGACCGCCAGGAGAAACCAGAGGAGGCGGCCCGGCCGGTCGAGACTTCGCAGCCCACCCTCGAGACGCAGCGGGCCCGCGACACGCAGGCTGCGCCCCTGGTCACGGAATCGCCGACCCGGGCCGCCGAGGCGACCCCGGAACAGGCGGCGGCCGCCGCGGCCGCCGAAGCGGCGGCGGCCACCACCGAGTCGGCCCCGGCCCCGACGGCCGCCCCCGCCGCGATCACGCCGCGCGAGCAGGCGGACGTGGGCCGCGTCGCCGCACGGTGGAAGCCCCGCGAGGTCGCCCTGCTCGAGCGGCTCACGGCCCGTGCGCCCGACGCCGCCGCACTCGCCGCGCGGCGGGCCGCCTCGACCGCGGCGGCCGCGAAGGCCGAGGCGCTCGACCGGCAGGCCACGGCCGCCGCCGGCGCGACGGACGCGACCCGCATCGAGGCCGGTGCACCGGCGACGACGATCGCCACGGAGACGGCCCCGCTCTCGCCCTCGGCAAGGGACACGCCCCGTCGTGAACTCCCCCAGGCCGCCGCCACGACCGGTCGGGCGATCGCCGTGGCCACGACGGCCGTGCGGGATGCACCGACCGTCAACACCGGCACGCCTGGTGCGGCCACGAGCGTCACCCGCAACGCCCCGCGGAGCGGCGGCCCGGCCCCGACATCGTCGGCGCGGCTCGCCCGTCAGACGACGGAGGCGGCCCCGGCGCCCGCCGGCTCGGAAGCGGCCATCACCATGCCAACCATGACGGCCGTGGCCGGCGAGAGCGGCGGCCAGCGGACTCAGATCGCGCCGGCCGAGCCGTCCGCTGCGGGGCGTGGTCGTCGCCCGTCCCGCGGCACCTCGGCGCTCGGCCACGCCGGCCGCGGCCGACGCCGGCTCCACGGCCACCACCATCGCCTCGCGATCCGCCGGAGTCGGAAGCGCCGCGGGCGCAATCGGTGACGCGGTTCGCAGCCGCGACCAAACACCGGCCCAGCGGCAGGCGAACGCCGCCACGGGGATAGCTCCACGGCCCCTCGGCCGCGAGACCGGCGCGATCGCCGCCGACTCGGGGGGTGGTGCGGCGGTCGCCGACTCCGCACCGGCCGCGTCGGCCCTGGCGACGACGTCGGGGGATCGACGCGGCGCGGCGCAGGCGACTCCCGCGCAGCGTCTCGGGCCGGCACTCGTCGATCGCAGCCGGCCCGCGGGATCGGGCCGCTCCGCGCTATCGACGTCACGGGGTGGCCTGCTCGACGCCGCGGGTGAAGGCGCGGAGGAGGGGCTCTCGGTGTCGCCGGCCGACTTGGCCGCCTTGGGCTCCGAGGGACGAAGGCGGGCCGGCCTTCCCGATCAGGCCGCCGCCGTCCCGCGGACGCCCGAGCGGATCGCCGCCGCAGCCCTGCCGGCCGACGGCCGCGTGCGGGATGCCTCCGAAGCCTTCGCCCGCCGCAGCCCAACCGATGGACAGCGGGCCGGCGGCATCGAGGACGACGCGGCTCTCGACCGGGCCCGCGCGACCGTCGAGCGGGGTCTCGAGTTCCTGGCCCGCTCGCAGCAGCCCGACGGCCGCTGGCGGCTCACCAAGTTCGCCGGCATGACCGAGGCCGACGTGCCCAAACTTGACAGCGACACGGCCGCCACGGGCCTGGCCCTGCTCTGCTTCTTCGGCGCCGGCCACGATCATTTTGACGGCAAGCATCGCGACACCGTGCGACGCGGCCTGGAGTTCCTGATCTCCGTGCAGAAACCGGACGGCGACCTGTTCCTGCCCACCGACGACCTCTCCAACTCCTGCTGCTGGCTCTACAGCCACGGCATCGCGTCGATCGCCGTCTGTGAGGCCGTGGGCATGACGGGCGACAAGCTCGTGAAGCCGGCGGCCGAGAAGGCCTGCCGATTCATCGCTGAGAGTCGTCACCCGACGCTCGGTGGCTGGCGGTACATGCCCCGCACCGACGCCGATCTGTCGGTCAGCGGCTGGATGCTCGTAGCCCTCCGGGCCGGTGAACTGGCCGGCGTGCAGACCGACCCGATTGCGCTGGAGGGCGTGCGAGCGCTGCTGGCGGCGTCGTCATCGCCCAGCGACCCGACCCGGTTCGCCTACAACCCGCGGAAGTCGGACCAGCGGCAGACCGACCTGTCGGTGACCTGCATGACCGCGGTCGGGGCCCTGACCCGGCTGCATACCGGCGTGGCGGCGGATGATCCGGGCATGGTGGCTGCCGCCGAGGCGATCGCCAAGATCGCCCCCTCGTACGGCACTGCCACGCGGAAGCTTCGCGACGCCTATCTCTGGTACTACGCCTCACAGGTGCTCGTGCACACCGGTGGTGAGCGCTGGCAACGCTGGTACGCGAGCCTCGTCGACACGCTGGAGCCCCAGCAGCGGCAGGACGGCCCGCTCGCAGGCAGTTGGGATCCGCTCGGCGAGACGCCCGACCGGTGGGGGCCATTCGGTGGCCGCGTCTACGTCACGGCCCTGCACATCCTCGCCCTGGAAGTGCCGTGGCGGCACCTGCCGACGGTCAAGACCGCGCCGGCTCGCTGAGGCCCGGCGTCAGACCGCTCACTTCTCGTCGCGCAGGGCCCGTGGTCGGGCCGCTGGCCGCAGCCGCCACCGCGAAAAGGGCATCTCCTCACCATCGCTGCCGACCGCCCGCCCCACGAGCAGACGATCGACCGTCTGGGTGTCGATGCGGCTCGGCCCCAACGCCAGGCTCGTGCCCACGATCACCGCACCGTCCATCAGTTCCGCCAGCAGGGTCGTGCGACTGCCCGCGGCGGAAACGCCCTGCACGGGCAGGCCGGCGGCGTTGGCCGGGGCGTCGCCGGCGAGCGGGGCGGCCGCCGCTGGGACCGCGTCTGGAGCGGCGGCCCGGCCCTCGATCTCGTCGGCGTGGAGCCAGATCACCCGCACGACCTGCTCCCGCGGAATCCGCTTCGACTGGCCGAGGACGATGAACCTCGCCTCTTTGTCGTCGAGCGACTCGAGCCGACCGCGGAGATAGTCGCCGCTGCGAAGTCGCAGCAGATGGGTGGGGGGATCGGCCTGCTGCGACCGCGGCAGGGTCAGGAGTCTTTCCCACTGCGGCTTTTCGATCTCCCGACTGTCGGCGGTAGGATCGAACTCCAGCGCTCGCACGAGCGGCTGGGGCACGACGATCGGCTCACGACCATCGACGGCGGTGGCGGGCGATCGCAGCCTGACCCCCGCGGCACTGATGCCGTCGATCGCGGCCGGCACGCTGTCGCCACTCCTGAGCACGAGCAGGGCCGGGAATCCGGGCACGTCGCCGCCCCCTGCCGCCCGGCCGCCCGCGACCCGCGTGTGGAGGGCCAGCGCCTCCTCGAGCACCG
>VGYP01000127.1 GCA_016872955.1 Planctomycetota bacterium | reverse complement strand
ACCAGCCTCGGTCCTTGAGCCGCCGCCGGAACTTCTGCTGGAAGTCCCTCGACGCCTGGGCGATCGGCTCGGCCGTCTGGGCCTCGAACTCCCGCCGCACCCGGTCGCGGGCCCGCTGCGAGGAGATCGCCTCCGCCTGGGGCCGCATCTCGGCCACCTTGCGGCTGGCCATCTTGCGGATCAGTTGCTGGGCGCATCGCGTGCCGACGCCGATGCCCGCCGTCTGCGTGTCGACCGAGGCCTGGGCCTCCACAGGCAGGGCCATCACGCCCTGTTCGTCGATCATCACCCGCTTGAAGGCGGTGATCGTCGTGGTGCCGAGCGTGTGCACCGTGACCGGGCCCTTGGAGCCGCGCGTCCGCGAATGGTTCGTGGCGTCGAGTCGCAGGTCGACGATCGCCCGGTCGGCCGCGGGACGAATGTCGAGGGTTACCGCACCGACGGTGTGCCCCGTACCCCGCACCCGCGTGCCGAGCAGCACGTCGTTGACGCGGGTCGTCTCGTCGACGGCCCGGTTGACGGCTCGCGCCAGCAGGCTCTCGTGGACTTCGACGTGCAGGTTCGGGCGACCGACCGCCTGGCGGATCCGGGACACGACGCCGGCGGCCTGCCCCGACTCCTCCAGCCTGGCGAGGATGGGTCCGACCGGCTCGAGCGGCTCCGGCGTCCCGGCGGCCGCCGTCTTGGCGACGGCCTCGGCGAGCCGCTCGATCCGCTTGCTGTACACCTCGTCGGCCTTGGGGTTGCGGGCTGTGCCCAACGCTTCGAGATAACCCCCGAGGGATCGCCTGACCGCCGCAAACAGGGGCAGTTCCAGCCCGTCGGCGCCGGAGTCGAACCGTTGGTAGAGCTGCGCGAGGGCGTCGATATCCGCGCGGTCGACCGAGCCGGCCTGCTGCTCGAGCGTGGTCCAGTCGAGATACTTCCGCCAGCCGGGGCCGCTCTCGCTGCGGTCGAGCCACCGGCCCAGGGTTCCGATCGCCTGCCGCAGCCGGCCGGCGGCGGCAGCCAGCCGGTCCTCGCCCACCGGCTCGAACGCCGGTGGTTTGCCGATCGGGTCGTTGGCCAGTGCCTCGAGATCCGCCGCCGAGAGGCGGCCGTCGCCGACCGCCGCGAACACGAGGAGAACGAGGATCGACGCGGGCAGGATCGGAGCGAGCGAGCGAATTCGGAGGCGCATCATGAAAAAGCCTGCGGGTCGGAGGGGTGATGAGGGCGGTCGGCCGAGCGGGCGAGTGTACCTTCGGGTCGGTCGCGGGCTCCAACACCCGTCCGGCGGCCCCGTTGGGCCGCTAGGCGTCAGTCGCCGAGGGCTCCCGGCCCACACGCCGCCGCCGGGAGCACGAAGATCTTCCCGTCGCCCATGCGACCGGTCCGGGCGACGGCCGCGATCCTTTCGACGACTTCGTCCACCCGCGCGTCATCCACCCAGAGCTGGATCTCGACCTTGGGCAGGAAGGCCAGCGAATACTCGCTCTCGCGGTACTGGTCGAGGTAGCTTTTCTGCCGGCCGTAGCCCTTCACCTCGCGGACGGTGCAGGCCTCCAGGGGAGCGAAGCGTAGCGACTCGAGCACGCGCTCGGCCAGGAAGGGCTTCACGATGGCGATCACTTCCTTCACCCCCGGAAGCGTACCGCCGCCGTCAGGAAAATGACACGGCCCGGGGGTTTCCCCCCGGGCCGCGCTCACTCGTCGATGTCGGGCAACAGGTTGATTCCGACCTATCGACCCTCAACTCACTTGGTGGCAACCGTCCGGCTCACCTGGGCCACCGTGGCGGCCGGCGCCTCGATCGACGCCGAGCAGTCGGGGGCCGCACCGCAGGCCGGCTCGGCACCGCAGTCCGGCTCGCAGCAGCCGTTGCCGGCGTCGCAGCCCGGCTCGCAGCAGCTGTCGCCGCAGCAGCTCTTGCGAGCGGCATGCTTGGCCTTCAGCGCCGCGAGCAGGTCGCGGATCGGGGTGTGCTTCTTCCGGCACTTAGTGCCGCAGCACGAACCCGCACCGCAGCTCGGCTCGCAGCAGCCGTTGTCAGCACCAGCGTCGCAAGCGGGCTCGTCGCAGCCGTTGCCAGCATCGCAAGCCGGCTCGCAGCAGCTATCGCCGCAGCAACCACGGTGCTTCCGCTTGCACTTCTCGAACAGACCCTTCAGGCCACCAAACAGGTCGTGCTTGCGGCACTTGCGGGCACCGCAGCACCCCGTGTCGCAGCAGCCGTTGCCGGCGTCGCAGGCGGGCTCCGCACAGCCATTGCCGGCGTCGCAGGCGGGCTCCGCACAGCCATTGCCGGCGTCGCAGGCGGGCTCCGCACAGCCATTGCCGGCGTCGCAGGCGGGCTCACAGCACGAGGCACAGTCCTTGTGGCCGAGCATCCGATCGAGGAGCTCGAACCCGAACGACTGGCTACAAACGGTCACGCTGAGGACCAACGCACCGAGATACATCATACGCTTCATCGAGCCACATCTCCTTTGCTTGTAGATCACCGGTGTGTTCGTCGCGCTCGCGACGCCGTCACCCCGAGGTTGTGATCCACGAACTCTTTTGCGACAGGCCTGTCGAGCCATTCCGTGACTCGAAAATCGCAGGTTGCTGCCGCCCCCTGGTTGCCCGACGGGCACGGTGATGCCCCGGGGGACACAGGGGGCTATCGGCGCTGCCGGCGCAGCGGCTTGAACGTCATCCGCCGTTTTTCTCTGCGGCTTTCGGCCATTTCCTGTCGCGAAAACACTGCCGGGTGAACCGCTCGTCCCGACGGTGCGGCGCGACGCCGCACGACCCGCACGCCTTGAAGGTCGGGCCGCCCGCGACCGTCAAAGTCACCCGACCGCGAGCCACGCCGTGGTAAACCCTGCGGGCCGTGCGCCGCCGAGTCCATCTGGTTGACAGGGTCGGCCCTACCCTTATAGAATGCCGACGACTCTGGTGGCGCGTCGCAAGTCTCTGCTCGCGACGGGCAAACAGGGAACTCCGGTGCGAATCCGGGACGGCCCCGCCGCTGTATTCGGGCGAGTCCGGTGCCAGGTCTGCCTGGTGCAGGACGCAGGTTGGTCGCATTCGAGCCATTGTTGTGGCCCGCTTCCGCGGGGCGAAACGAGAAGGCATGCGGCCGACCGAGCTCGTGAGTCAGAAGACCTACCAGGCGTCGTGAGCTCGCCAGACCGCGAGGGCGGAACGGGGGGCACGGTCGCGACCGCGGCCGGTGACTGTGACCTTCAGGAAGTCGCCCTGCCCGCGTGGCCAGTCGGAATGCTTCGAGCATGATGCACGAAGCTTCCGCTCGCGATGCGGCAGCCGGGCACGACGCATGGAACGCCCCCCGGTCGGCCGGCACCGCGGCCTAACGCTGATCGAGTTGCTCGTCGTCGTGGCCGTGATCGCGACGCTGACGACGGTCCTCATGCCCGCGGTGCAGCGGGCCCTGGCGGCGGCCCGACGCGTCGCCTGCCTCAATCATCTCAGGCACGTCGGCTGCGGGCTGCACGGCCATCTGCTCGCCCGGCGACGCTTTCCCATCGGCTGCCTGGAGTGGCGAGCCAGCTGGCAGCCGGGCGAGGCCCGCTGCCTGGCCTGGTCGGCCACGATCCTCCCCTGGCTCGACGAGCAGCCCACCTTCGCTCGGATCGATTTCGAACGGCCCTTCGACCATCCGGTGAACGCGGCCGCCGCGGCCGAACGCGTGCCACTATTCCTCTGCCCCGACGCCGATCGCAGCGGCGGCCCGGCGGGCATGGGTCGCACCGACTACGGCGGTCTGTGCGGCGAACGCATCAGCTCGCCGAACGTGCCCGAAAAGGGCGTCCTCGTGCACGATCGCGGCTTCGCCGAACCCGAGATCAGCGATGGGCTGTCGCGGACCATCCTGGTGGCCGAGTGCGCCCGCGGCCCTTGGCCGGACGGGCAGTGGATCAACGGTCGCAACCTCTTCGACCAGGCCTATGCCGTCAACTGGCCCACCTGGGAGGACGAGATCCGCAGCCGCCACGTCGGCGGAGCCCACGCCTTGTTCGGAGACGGCGCCGTGCGGCTCGTCGACGAGTCGGTCGACACGCTGGTGCTCGCCGCCGCCTGCACGCGGGCGGGCCACGAACCCCTGACCACCCCGGGAGAGAAGCCGTGAACGTCCCCACCGCCACGCGACCGCTGGCCCTGGCCTTCGCCCTGTGCCTCGCGGCCGTCGCCGACGCGGCCGTCGTCATCACGTTCGAGGACCTCACCGTGCCGTCCGCCGGCTGGTTCAACGGCAATCCCGGCGGCCTCCAGCAGGGGGACGTCGTCACGTCGCCCTGGTCCAGCGGCGGCGTGTTGTTCTCCAACACCTTCGGCGTCGATGCCGACTGGGGCTACTCCTACTGGTCGGGCTTCGCGTTTTCCAACGTCTCCGACTCGACGACGGCAGGCTACGGCAACCAATACGCCGCCGCGCCGGGGAGCGGCTGGCAGTCCTCGACCTACGCGGTCGCCTACTCCGCTGCGACGGTCACGCTGCCGGTGGTCTCAAACGTCGCCGGCTTCCGCATCGCCAACACGACCTACGCCTTGCTTTCGATGCGCGACGGCGATCAGTTCAGCCAGCCGCTGCCGGTGGGCGGTTGGTTTCGCGTCGCGGCCACCGGCCGGCGCGGCGGCAGCGTCACCGGGACCACCGCCTTCTTCCTGGCCGACCGACGAGGCACGTCGCCTCCCGGGCTCGTGGCCGGCTGGGACTGGTTCGACCTCTCCACCCTGGGCGAGGTCGACCAGGTGGCATTCGCCTTCTCCGGCTCCGACGTCGGGGCTCACGGCCTCAACACGCCCGCCTACTTCGCCTTGGACGACTTCACCTTCACGACGGGCGTGCCCGAACCGTCCGGCTGGAGCCTGCTGGCCGGCCTGGCGGCCGTGGTGGCGGCGACCTGGCGGCGCTGGCGGCCGAGGGCAAACTGGTAAGGTTGGCGTCCGCGATCCGCCCCGACCCAGTGCCCGTCCCGCCGTGCTCCTGCTCATCGACAACTACGACTCGTTCACCTGGAACCTGGTGCAGCGGTTCGGCGAAGTCGCGCCGCGGCTGCCGGTCGAGGTGCACCGCAACGACACGATCACCTGTGATGAGATCGCGGCCCGCGGCCCGAGTCACCTGGTGATCTCCCCTGGACCCTGCACCCCGGACGAGGCGGGCGTGTCGTGTGACGTCGTCCGGCGTTTCGCCGGGCGGATGCCGATCCTCGGCGTCTGCCTCGGCCATCAGTCGATCGGGCAGGTGTTCGGTGGCCGGATCGTACGGGCCAAGCGGCTGATGCACGGCAAGGTGGACGCCATCGCCCACTCAGGCAAAGGGCTGTTCGCGGCCGTCGCCGCCAACCCCTTCCAAGCCACCCGCTACCACAGCCTCGTCATCGACCCGCCCACACTGCCGCGCGACTTCGAGGTCGATGCCTGGTCCACCACCACCGACGGCGGGCAGGAGGGCATGGACGTCGGGGAAATCATGGCGATCCGCCATCGAACGCTCCCCGTCTACGGCGTGCAGTTTCATCCCGAGAGTTTTCTGACGCCCGCTGGCCACGACATCCTGCGGGCCTTTCTGGCCACGGGCCCGCTGGCGCACTGACCGGACGGGGAACCAAGGAGACCGCGATGATCGAGCTCGCCGAGGCGCTGACGCTGGTGGAGACGATCGCGACCCCCATGCCCGCCCGCCGACAGCGGCTTCTCGAGGCCTGCGGCCGGCGGCTGGTGGAGCCGGTCACCGCCGACGTCGATTCCCCCCCGTGGGATCGCGCGATGATGGATGGCTTCGCCGTCCGCGAGGCCGACTTCGCGGGCTGCGTCGCATCGCCCGTCGAACTCGACGTCATGGTCGACCTGGCCGCCGGCGACGTGACCGCTCTTGCCCTCCGGCCCGGGTCCTGCGCCCGCATCATGACCGGCGCGCCGGTGCCACCCGGTGCCGACGCGGTCGTGCCGGTCGAGCGGGCCGTCGATGGCACTGCCACGACGCACGCCGGCGGCCGGGTTCGGCTCGTGGAGCCGACCTTCCGGCCGGGGCAGCACGTGGCCCGCCAGGCCACCGCGTTTCGGAGTGGAACGACCGTGCTGCCGGTCGGCGCGTTGCTCGACGCCGCAGCGACCGGCCTGGCCGCCGAGGCCGGCGCGACGCACGTCGTCGCGGAGCCGACCGTGCGCGTGGCGATTCTCTCGACGGGCAGCGAACTGGTGCCCTGCAACGAGCGGCCGGGCCGCGGCCAGACCCGCAACTCCAATGGGCCGATGCTGGCGGCGGCCGTCAGCCTACTGGGCGCCGAAGCGATCCACCTGGGGATCGCCGCCGACCGGCCCGAGACGATCCGCGCCGCCATCGCGCAGGGACTCGCGGCCGACATGCTCGTGCTCTCGGGCGGTGTCTCCGCGGGTGATCTCGACCTCGTGCCCGGGCTGCTCGCGGCCGCCGGTGTCGAACGGGTGTTCCACAAGGTCCGGCTCAAGCCCGGCAAGCCGGTCTGGTTCGGCATCCTGCGGCGGCCCGCCGCACCGGCCACGCTCGTCTTCGGACTGCCGGGCAATCCGGCCAGTAGCCTGGTCTGCTTCGACCTGTTCGCGAGACCGGCGATCGCCATCCTCGCTGGGCGACCCCGGCCGGCGTGGCACCTGCCGCGGGCGCGGGCCGTGCTGGTCTCGGCCACCAAAGGCGACGCCGATCGGCCGGTGTTCCTGCCCTGCCGACTGCGGCGGACGGCCGCAATCCTCGAGGCCGAACCGCTGCCGTGGACGGGCTCGTCCGATCTTGTCGGCCTCGCGGCAGGCGCCGCGCTGCCGGACACCGCGCCAGGGCTGGTGGCGCTGGCCGCCGGCACCGGCCGCCTGGCGCCCGGCAGCGAGGTGGACGTGGTGATCCGCGGGGAGCAGCCGCTCTGAGCCGGCGGCCCGCTCACTCTCCGAAGACGAGGCCCAGGTCGCGAAGTTTGCCGAGACATTCATCCCGCTCGCGGCACCGCTCGAGATCCCGCCACGACGGATCCTGGGCCGCCAGGAAGGCCGCCTCCGTGGCGGGCGTCGCGCCGGCCGCGGCCAGCCGGCGGATCACCTCCTGATCCAGCCGCGTCAGTCGGACCGCCTCCATCCGGTAGTCGATGAACGCCTCCCAGACCAGCGGGAACAACGACGCCACGATCTGCTGACCGATCGTCTCGGCGTAGCGGCGAATCTCGAGTTGGGCGTGGGCATCCATCCGCAGGGCGAGAAAGTGCAGCAGGTTGTGGAGGTCGATCTTCCAGTAGGCCTCGGTGTAGGTGGAGAGCGGCAGATCCTTGCGGGCCTGCTCACGCGCGATGCCCGCCTCGAGCCTTTCCTCGTACACCCGCCGCGCCAGGGCCTGGAGTTCCTGCTCGGCGGCCGTGTGGCGATGCCCGGCGGTCCGCGAGAGCGCGTCGCCCGACCCCTGCCGGTTGCCGGTGGCCTGCGTCCGCCACTCGTCGTCATGGGTGCCCTGCATGGCGTCGATCGCCAGCGAATAGCGGGTCGAATACTCGTTGACGCTGGCCGTGCGATGGCGGATCCACTGCCGCCAGCAGTCCATCGGCACGCGGACGACGAACTTCAACTCCGCCATCTCGAAGGGCGTGGTATGGGCGTGCCGCAGGAGATAGCGGATCAACTGCCGGTCGT
>VGYP01000126.1 GCA_016872955.1 Planctomycetota bacterium | reverse complement strand
TCTCGGGTCCGACCACGGTCAGGTCGACCTGGCGGGCGCGGGCCAGGGCGAGGAGGCCGGGAATGTCGTCGGTGGCGACCGGCACGTTCTCGGCGACGGCGTCAGTGCCCGCGTTGCCTTGCGCGACGAGCACCTCGGCGCCGTCGCGGGCGAGTTTCCAGGCGATGGCATGCTCGCGGCCGCCGCCGCCGACAACGAGCACGCGGCGGGACTGCGTCACGGGCTGGCTCCTCGGATTCGATCGGACGTGCGCGACGGGCGTTCGGGAGGGCCCCGGCACAAGAGCTCATGGTTTTAATCGAGAAGCCACGGTCGTGGGGGGCAGGTCGCCGAGCCGACGTTGACAGTTTCGGCCCCGCAGATACAGTTACCTAGAGTTCGTGAAAAAAATCACGAACTCGTCCGAAACCCGTCGAAACCATCATTTCGAGTGGATTCGGGCCTTTCCCCAGGCGGCCTCTGGCGGTCGGCATGTCGTCCGGCGAGGGCGTGCGATGGCAGACAAGAAAAAGATGTCGGTCGCGGAGATTCTGGCGGCGGCGCGGGCTGCCGATGGAGGTGCCGCAGCCGGTGCGGCCAAAGCAGACGCTGGCGAAGAGCCTGCCTCCCCGGCGGCGGCATCGCCCAAGCCTGTTCCTGGCAAGCCCGCGGGCGCGGCCAAGCCCACTGGTGAGGCCAAGCCCGCGGCAGGCGGTGCTCGGCCGAGTGTGTCCGACATTCTCGCGATGGCCCGCGGCAATAAGGAGCCAGGGGCCACCGCGACCAAGCCTGCGGCGGAACCGAAGGCCAAACCGGCCGCAGCGGCCAAGCCAGCGGCCGCGGCGAAGCCGGCCGCTCCCGTGGCGGGGGGCACCAAGGGGGTGGAGCGTGATACCGCGAGCATCCTCGCGGCGGCCCGCGGCGGAGCCAAGCCGGGACCCGTCAGCAAGGCCGAGGCTCCTCCGCGGCCTGCGGCCAAGCCCAAGCCGGCCGAGCCGGCGGCCGCCAAGGCGTTGCCGCGGGTGGTACCCCTCAAGCCGACCCGTGCACCGCTGGCGGCAAAGAAGCAGGATGCCGAGGGGGAGGATCGTCGCAGCTTCCTGCAGATCGCCACGGGCTCGTTCCTGGCCGTCGGCTTCACGGCCCTGTCGGTGACCACCGGGCTGTTCACGCTCGGTCTGGCGCGATTCTTCTTTCCGAACGTGCTCGCCGAGCCGCCGAGCAAGTTCAAGGTCGGCTTCCGCGAGGGTTTCCCGGCCGGCAAGGTCGAGACGAAGTTCGTGGCCCAGTACGGCGTGTGGGTGGTGAACGGTGAGTTTCAGGGGCAGCAGCAGATTTATGCCCTCAAGACGGTCTGCACCCATCTCGGCTGCACCCCGAGCTGGCTGGAGGCGGAGCAGAAGTTCAAGTGCCCCTGCCACGGCAGCGGCTTCTACAAGGATGGCATCAACTTCGAGGGTCCGGCCCCGCGGCCTCTCGAACGCTACGCGATCCGGCTGTCTGACGACGGCCAGCTCGAGGTCGACAAAGGTCGCTCCTTCCAGGAAGAACTCGGCCAGTGGGCCGACCCGGCCTCCTACGTGAACGTTTGACACCAGGATCCGCATCCGCTTATGGCCATCGGCGAGACGATCCGCAACTCCCAGATCTGGAAGAGCATCTTCCGCCATCCGATGCCGCTCGACCGGCGGAATCGGATCGTGGTCATGCTGACCAACTTCTTCCTGCACCTCCACCCGGTGTCGATCAAGAAGCAGGGCATCGCCCTGTCCTTCACCTGGTGCATGGGCGGCGTGACCTTCTTCCTGTTCATGGTGGAGACGGTCACGGGCGTTCTCTTGATGTTCTACTACCGGCCCACGCTCGAGTGGGCCTACAACGACATCCTCGCGCTCCGCGACGTGACCAGCCTGGGCATCCTCCGCGAGCTGCACCGCTGGGGGGCACACGCGATGGTGATCACCACCTGGCTGCACATGTACCGCGTCTTTCTGACGGGCAGCTACAAGCCGCCCCGCGAGTTCAACTGGGTGGTGGGGGTGATCCTGCTGTTGCTCACGCTGCTGCTGTCGTTCACGGGTTACCTGCTGCCCTGGGACCAGCTCGCGATCTGGGCGATCACGGTCGGCTCGAACATGGCCCGGGCCACCCCCTTTCTCGGCTACGAGGGGCCCGGTCAGCAGCTGCTGACCATCGGCGGCATCGACATGATCACCGATAAGTCCGACGCCCGCTTCGGCCTGCTGGGGGCGAGGTTCGTGGGCGAGGAGACGCTCAATCGGTTCTACGTGCTCCACTGCATTGCGATTCCGCTGGTGGTGGCCCTGCTTCTGGCCATCCACTTCTGGCGGGTGCGGAAGGACGGAGGCATTAGCGGGCCGCTCTGACAGCCCGAATGTGAACCATGCACGCCGACCCCTTCTTTCTCTCCGACGTGGCCGGGTTTCTGGGGGGATACTTCGCCTTCCTGGCCGTCATGAACGGCATCTTCGCGCTGGTCCTCTGGCGTTCGTACGGCCAGACTGGCCGGGCGTTGGTGTGGACCGTGTTCGCCGGCGCGATGATGATCCTGTCCAGCCTGGCGCTGTCGGGGTCGCCGTCCCTGGTGCCGGCCCTGCCCGACGGGGTACGGGGCCTCGTCAACACCCTCTCCGGCCCGGTGCTTTATTCGCTCGGCACGGTGGCGCTGTGCACCGTGCTGTTCGTGTTCCGGTCCTTCTTCGTCCGGCCGATGGTCGCTTGGACGCTGTTCAACGCGGCGCTCGTGCTGATGGGGCTGTCGATGGCCGATCAGAACTTCGCCCTGATCGTCATGAAGCCCGACAACGTGCCGATCGTGGGGCTGGTCTTCCTGCTCGCCTTCTTCACCTGGGTGGCCACGAAGCAGGCGGTCGTCAACGACGAGCGGATCGCCCGCGGCGAGCCGCCGATGGAGAAGCTCGACGACGAAAAGGTGCTCGTCTGGCCCGACCTGGTCTACACCGAGCTGATCTGCATGGTGGCGGTCTCGGCCTTCCTGCTGGTCTGGGCCATCTGCCTGCCGGCCCCGCTCGAGGAGCCGGCCTCAAGCGTCAAGACGCCCAATCCCTCGAAGGCCCCGTGGTACTTCCTCGGTCTTCAGGAGATGCTCGTCTACTTCGACCCCTGGTACGCAGGCGTCGTGCTGCCGAGCCTGGTGATCTTCGGCCTGATGGCGATGCCGTATCTCGACTTCAACAAGGCGGGGAACGGCTACTACTCGATCGCCGAACGCAAGTTCGCGTACCTGACCTTCCAGTTCGGGTTCCTGGTGCTCTGGATCACGCTCATCATCCTGGGCACCTTCCTCCGCGGCCCGAACTGGAACTTCTTCGGTCCCTTCGAGTACTGGACGCCCTACAAGGTCGAGGTGCTCAACAACGTCGACCTGAACCAGATGTTCTGGGTCAACTGGCTCGACATGCCGCTCCCGCGGGCTGCGGTCGACGCCCCCTGGTATTCGCGGATCGCCACGGTGCTGCTTCGCGAGTCGCCGGGCTTGGTGGTGCTCGGCCTCTACCTGGTCGCCCTGCCGCCGGTGCTCGCGGTCACCATCTTCCGCGGCATGTTCGTGAAGATGGGTTTCATCCGCTACATGGTGATGGCCAACCTGATGCTGCTGATGCTGAGCCTGCCGTTGAAGATGGCGCTGCGCTGGACGATGAACCTGAAGTACATCGTCACGATCCCCGAGCTGTCCCTAAACTTCTGACACCGGATCCGATGCCCGCTCCTGAACAGACCTGGCGCTCGCATGAAGGCGGGCCCTTGCTTCGCGCCCTCCTGACCATGCCTCGTAGGTGAGTCGATGCCCGCTACCGAACAGACCTGGCGTAATCTGAAAGTGCTGCACGTGGTGTTTGCGGTGTCGGCGGTGGCGCTGCTGGCGACGACCGTCTGGATGCTGGCCGTCGACCACGATCGGCCCTGGAAGCAGTACGCCCGCGGCTTTCGCGACCTGGAGACCTGGACGGCCCTGTCGCGGGTCGAGCAGCAGGATTTGGCCGAGTATCGCGGTCGGGGCGACACGCTGGCCGCGGCGCTGGCCGAGGCCCGTCTCGCGCCGCTCGAGGCGCCGCCGGCCCAGGAGTTCGTGGCTGCGTTGAAGGGCGTTCCAGACGACGCCGAGGCCGCCGGCCTCCTGGAGCAGGACATCGCCGGACTGGAGGAACTCCAGCGGCGGGTCACCGAGCTGGGCGACGCGGCCGATGGCCGCGACGAGGTGCAGCGGCTTAACGAGCGGCGGTTCGCGCTGCGGGGCGATGTGTTGCAGCGGATGGCGGACGTCGCCAAGCGGGCGCGGTTTCGCGAGGACCTGCTGGCCGGCGCGCTCAAGCTCCGCAAGGCCGAACTCGACAAGAACCGGGCCGACTATGAGCTGGCCGTCTCCGGTGAGGCGCCGGCCGACCGGCAGGCGTCGCTGCTCGCGATCGCCGATGCGAAGCGGGCCGAGGTGACGGCGGCAACGTTGGCGTTCCAGCAGGCCAACACGTACCGCAAGTCGCTCGAGTCGCTGCTGGGCCGCATCACCGCTGGCGAGGACGCGGCAGCCAAGGACGTGGCCGACCACCGCGGCCAGTTGGTGCGACTGCGGAAGACCTACGAGGATCGTCGAATTAACTGGGGCAAGGCCGCCCTCGAGTTGCCCGTGCTCGACGCCTTCAACGGCCCGCTGCAGGTCGATCAGATCTGGCTGCCGCAGCTGACGCTCAACAACAACTTCCGAGACGTCGCCCGGTTCGACCGCTGCACGACCTGTCACCGCGGCATGGACAAGAGCCTGCCCGGCGCGGCCCATGCTCCGGCCTACCCCGAGCAGGAGTCGCTGGTGGTGTCGCTGGCGACGCCCGCGTCCGCGACGGCCGTCGATCTGATCGACAAGGCACGGGCCGCCGCGGCCGAGCGGGGCCAGGCCGCCGACGCCGACAACGATGCGCTGCAGGCGGTCTACGGGCTGCGGCTGGCGGAGCGGGGCGTGTTCGAGGCCGACGCCCCGACCCTGAGCGTGGTGTTGCCAGCGCCCGCCACGCCCTTCGACGAGGCGGCCGAGCCCACGTCGGCGGCCGCCCGGGCGGGCCTGATGCCCGGCGACGTGATCGAGGAGGTAGATGGCCGCCGCGCGAACGCCCCGGAGATCGCTCGGGCCGCCCTGCTCGAGACGGCCCGCTGGGGCAGTCCGCTGTCGGTGACGGTGAGGCGGGGCGTGCCCCAGCCCTATGCGTCCCACCCCCGGCTCGACCTGTTCGTGAGCGACTCCAGTCCGCATCCGCAGAAGACCTTCGGCTGCACGATCTGCCACGAGGGACAGGGGAGCGCGACGAGCTTCAAATGGTCCTCGCACTCCCCCAACTCGCCCAAGCAGGCCCACGAGTGGCACGACCAGCACGGCTGGTTCAACAACCACCATTGGATCCTGCCGATGCGGCCCGAGCGGTTCGAGCAGTCGAGTTGCCTGAAGTGCCACCATCAGGTCGTCGATCTCGAGCCGTCCGCCGAGCGTCCTGAGCCAGGGGCGGAGAAGCTGGTCGCGGGCTACCACCTCATCCGTCAGTACGGCTGCTACGGATGTCACGAGATCAACGGCTGGGCCGGTCCCGAGAAGAGGATCGGCCCCGACATGCGGCTCGTGCCGAACTACCACGAGGTGGCGGCGGCCGTGGCCGATGATCCCGGGCTGACCGAACTCGGCGAGTCGGCGGTCCGCTGGGCTGCCGAGGTGCGATCGAGTCCCGACGGTCGGGCCGCCCGTGAGCGTCTCTACGAGGCGATCGTGGCCGACGCGGCGGCGGGCGACGACGCCAAGCTCCGGCCCCGGTCGCACGAGATGGCGGCGCTGCTGAAGGATCCCGAGACGCCGGGCGGGTTCCCGAAGGTGGGCCCGAGCCTGCGGCACGTGGCGAGCAAGGTCGGCTTCGCCTGGCTCTATTCGTGGCTGCGGAATCCGATGGACTTCCGGCCCACGACCAAGATGCCCCGGTTCTTCGGGCTCTGGGAGCACCTCGAGGGGAAGGGGCTCGAGGAGTCGCAGCGGTACGAGCCGCTCGAGATCCGCTCGATGGTCCATTACCTGGCCGGAGCGAGCCAGCCGTTCGAGTACGTGAAGCCCCACAGTGGCATCACGGCCGCGGCCGATTCAACCCGCGGCAAGAAGGTCTTCCAGCTCCGCGGCTGCCTGGCTTGCCACCAGCACGCCGACTTCCCCGAGGCCCGCAGCACCCACGGTCCTGAGCTGTCACGGATCGGCGCCAAGGTGGCGTCGCACCCGCGGGGTAAGGACTGGCTCTACAGCTGGCTCCGCGAGCCCGCTCGCTACCACTCCAAGACGATCATGCCCAACGTGCTGCTCGAGCCGGAGAAGCTCGCCGACGGCACGATCGCCGATCCCGCAGCCGACGCCACGGCGTACCTGCTCGGGTCCACGGAGGATTGGAAGCCGGTCGACGTGCCGTCGGCCGACACGCTCACCGCCGACGAGCGGGCCGCGCTGGACGAGTTGGCGTTGATGTATCTCAAGGAGCGATTCCCGACCGTCCGCGCGCAGTCCATCCTGAAGACGGGTGTGGCCGACCAGGTCACGCTCAAGGGAGACGAGCAGATGCTCGTTGAGCTGGACGGGCCGGCACGTGACGCCACGCTGCTGACCTACGTCGGCAAGAAGACGATCGCCAAGCTCGCCTGCTACTCCTGCCACGACATTCCGGGCTTCGAGGACGGCAAGCCGGCCGGTGCGGCGTTGGCCGACTGGGGCCGCAAGGAAGCGTCGCGGATCGCCTTCGAGCAGGTGGCCCAGTTCGTGATGCACGGCCTGGCCCACCATCCCGGTCACGGCGGCCACAGCGGTGCCACTGCGCATGACGTCCAGGCCGCGGCCGAGGAGTCGCCATTCGGCGGTGAACTCGCCTACGTCGTCAAGGGGGACGAGGTGCACGTGGATCCGGAGTCTCTCGATCCCGACACCGGCTATTTCCTGCAGAAGCTGCTGGCCCACGAGCGGGAGGGCTTCCTCTGGCAGAAGCTGCGGGCGCCGCGGAGCTACGACTACAAGAAGGTCGAGAACAAGTCGTACAACGAGCGGTATCGGATGCCGCAGTTCCCCTTCGACGCCACGCAGCGCGAAGCGGTGATGACGTTCGTGCTCGGCCTCGTCGCCGAGCCGCCGGCTCCCCAGTTCGTGCATCGCCCGGGCCCCCGCGAGCAGGCGAGGCTTGACGGTCTGGTGGTGGCGGAGCAGTTCAACTGTGGCGGCTGCCACCAGCTCGACATGGATCGTTGGGACGTGGCCTTCCGTCCGGGTGCCCTCGGCGAGGCCGGGGAGATTCCCGACTACCTTTTCCTGGAGCCCCGCTTCACGCCCAAGCAGGTGGCCGAGTCGCTCGACGCCGACGCCGCGGGGCGGCATCACGCATCACTCGTGGGCATGCCGGTGCTCGATCCCGAAAGCGGTCGTCCGCAGCGTGTCGACGAGGACGGCGTGCCGATTGCGGACGACGACGACGAGGCGGTGCCGCACCGGCCGGTCATGCTCTGGCACGACGCCCTCGTCGACGGCGTAGCCAGGCAAGTGGGCGGTCCCAACCTGCTCGTCCCGGAGTCGGCGATCCGATCCGGGCGTCATTACCCGGCCAAGGGAGGCGATCTCGCCAGGCTGCTGTTCCCCGTGGTGATCGCCGACGAGAAACAGGTCAATCCCAACGTCAAGCCAGACGACGCCTGGGGGTGGCTGCCGCCGCCGTTGGTGGGCGAGGGGCGGAAGGTGCAGTCTGCCTGGCTGCACAAGTTCCTCCTCAACCCGCACACGATCCGGCCGCCCGCCGTGCTGCGGATGCCGAAGTTCAACTGGGATGCCGATCAGGCCGCCCGCATGGTCGA
>VGYP01000125.1 GCA_016872955.1 Planctomycetota bacterium | reverse complement strand
CGACTACGTCGTTGTGTTCGACACCGACCCGTGGGGAGGCTGGAGCGTCGACGGCGTGGCGAACAGCGTCGGGCACATGGAGTGCGATGACACGCTCTACGGCCTGGCTTCGTATTCGTGGGCGGCGACGCCGCAGCCGCTGGACATTCACTACGACGCATTTGCGGCGCGCCTCAACTGCTGGCAGCGGCGGGATCAAAACTGGTTTCATCTCTGGCATCCTGCGGTCGGCAGCGAGCCGGTCGAGTTCCGTTCCGCGTTCGGGCAACTCGCTATCTATCGCGGCTACCGCTACCTCCAGGGACGGTACACCGGCGAGGACTGCGAACACGTGACGTTCCACCGCAGCATCCAGCGGTACGCTGACGTGAGACATACGCGGCTGGCGTTGAACCCGTCGATGCGGTGCGTCTCGTTCTGGGTGCCAGATGGCGGGTGACACTTCGCGAATCGAGATTGAAGCGCTGCGGATACAGTGGGCCAGCCACTCGTCCTACGCCGCTATCTGCTCGTACTGGACGATCACGAAGGATCAACTGGTTCGGCTGCGGAACGTCCTGCCGCTGCCGCTGCGAAACGACCGGCGGTTGCGGGCTAAGGGGGAGGTCGGCTGGGAGCCAACGCCAGCAGAGGTCGCCGCCAGCGAAGCCAGCCTGTCGCTCGCCCCGATGGTCGCGGCTCGCGCCACCTGCGAGTCGGCTCTGTGGACGGACGAGATTCGGTCGCAGCGGCAGGTCACGAAGCCGACCGATTTCCGCATCGTGCCAATCGAGGTTCCCGAAGAACTGAGGGACATCGACGATTCCTTTAGCCGGGGGGCAATGTGGTGAATCCGACCGAGGGCAAGGTCGTGATCGACGTGTCGCGGAAGTACGTCTCGATCTTCCGGTGCGACGGCACGGGGGCGGTTCTAGACAGCGATCATTTCTCGTACCCGTCCCGTTTGGAGCGAAAAGAGGCGGTCGCCAACACGGTCGATATTTACGCTATTCTCTACGACTGGCTGAACCGCGAACTCAACAGCGACTCTGCAAGGGAAGCCGACCAGCCGCGAAAATAAGCAGTGAGGAGAACTCACGAATGCTCTCGATTCTTCTGGTCGCCGCTGCTGCGGCGATGTTCTTCGGCGTCGATGCCGCCAAGCTTAAGGTTGCGTGGGCCGCCGTTACAGCGCACGTATCGGCCAAGAAGTTGGCCTCTGTGGGCCTGGTCGTGCTAGCTCTGTTGCTCATGCCACGCAGCCAGGAAGGCGAACCGACGCCGGTGCCCGACGCCGGGCCGCTAAATCTTCGCGGCGACTTTATCGGGCCGACCGCCAGCGACGACGCGGCCCTGATCGGAGCCCTGTGCGATGAGCTCGCTGACGAAATCGAATACGACGGCACGCAGCCCGAGCCGTACCTTCGCAGTGGCGTTGCTGTGGACGACCTTCGCAAGGCGGCTCGCGTTCTTCGCTGTCGTGGCATCAGCATTGGCGACCGGCAGCCAAAGGCACGCGACAAGATCGCCACGTACCTTGACGAGAAGGTAGGCACGGACGGCGGGCCGCTGTCGCCAGAGCAGCGGTCGGCGTGGATCTCTGCGTACCGCGATATCGGAAGGGCGGCAACCGATGCGTCGCGGTGATTCACACTGGACGTGGTCGGCGATCACGTTTGTGATCTTTACGGCCACGCTGGGCACGTTCGTCAGCCGGTATGTCAGCCGGCTGGCTGACACGCTTGAGAGCAACTACGGATACGTGCCAAATCCAGAGGGCACGAAAGAGTTCCTGGCAGAGCTTGCCGAGCCGAGGTTTGCTCAGGCTGGTCGCGACTGCATGGAGAACGTGAAGCGAGTCGACACGTTCCTGTACCGCTACGCCGACGAGGCCCACCGAGCCGTCTACGGCACGCCATTCGTCGCGTGGAATCAAGGCTCTGCTGGGACGTGTGTCTCGTTCGGTTGGGGCGTCGGGTCGTACATTGGGCAGGCCGTTGATTGGAAGCAGGGCGAGCGACCGAAGCCGCCGCTGCTCGTGGCCACCGAGCCTATCTACGGCGGGAGCAGGACGCTTGGCCGAATGCCGCCTGTGACGTTCGGCGGTTGGTCGGACGGCTCCTACGGAGGCGCGGCTGCACGCTGGGTTGCCGGGCGGTGCCGAGACAAGGAAGTCGGCGGCATCCTGTACCGCGAGAAAGTTGGCGAGTTTGATTTGTCTTCCTACTCGATTCCGCTGTCTCGTCAGTGGGGAGCCTACGGCCCGCCGCGTGACGTGGCAGTTGCCGCAGCAAAGACGCGAGCCGTCGCCGTTGCTCAGGTCACGACGTGGGACGAACTGGCCGCGGCAATCACCAGCGGCTACTGCGTGCCCGTTTGCAGCAACGTCGGCTTCGAGGCCACAAGCACGCGGGACAAGTTCGGCGCGTTGCCACGCGGCGGCTCGTGGTCGCACTGCATGTGCGTGGTCGCAATCCGCTTTGCTTCCAATCACACCGACGGCACACCTGACGGTGCCCTGGTGTTGAACTCGTGGGGAACGTCATGGGTCAAAGGACCGCGGTGGCCAGAGGATCAGCCAGAGGGCTCGTTCTGGGCCAGCAAGGCCGATATCGAAGCGATCCTGCGGCAAGGCGACTCATTTGCCATCGGCGGAGTGGCGTTCGAGTTCCGCGAACTGAATCACCTCGAATGGATGCAGCCCGCCATAACCAAGCGCGAAATCGCGCTGAATCATTCCCTTGCTCTGTGAGCGTGACCATGACCCGTCGCACACTTGTCCTGTCGTGCCTTGCCTGCCTCGTCGCGGGCTACCTCGTCGCCAGCGTGCCAGGGTTTGACCCGATCAACCCGTTCGTTCCGAAGCGGCCGGATCGGCCGGTGGCTCGATTCCTTGCACGCCTTGCCAAGATGGGCCTGTGGCTCGCGGTGTTCGCCGAACCGCAGCCGATGCAGTACGCGGCTCGACACGGCGACGGTTCGATGATCTGTCACGCGGAGGGCTGGTGATGTTCTCGCTGCTGGTGTGGGTGGTGTTCGGGTTCTTCGCAGGCTCCGCAGCCGAGTGGCTGTGGCCCGAGGCGAAGTCGTCGTCGCGTCTTCAGACGGTCGGCATCGGCGTGGTCGGCAGCATCGCTGGCGGACTCGTCGGCTCGATCATCACGGGTTCGGCGTATCGTCCTGCCGGATTTGTGTTCTCGGTGGTCGGTGCCGTGCTGGTCATGTTCGTGTGGCGGAAGATCAACGAGGTGAAGTGATGCTCTGGTTCTGGCGCTGGGTCATCTCACTACTGGTGTGGCTTTCTTCTGACGCAGACACGATCGCTACCGAGCCCGCTCGCGCAGCCGCTGCGGTTGCTGCTGCACGGGCAGCCGTGGTGGATTCGGCTGCTGTCCGTGATGGCGTGGAAGGCGTGGCGAAGAGCCCGCCGGTCGTCAACGGCAAAGGCGAGGTCAAGCGATGAGCCCGATGAGCCCTAGACTGCTGCGGCCGAAAGCTTCCGGCGTGTTTTTTCCTAGCCAGCTTGCCAACTTGGAGATGTGGCTAGACGCGAGCAAAACATCGTCAGTCACGCTAAACGGCAGCACTGTATCTGAGTGGCGAGATGTCCGCTCAACGTCTAGCTATCTCGTCTCAAACTCCGCAGCAGGCCAGCAGCCCGCCTGGGTTGCGTCATCCAGGAACGGCTTGTCAGGCATCAACTTTGGCGTAGGCCAAAATCTATTCACCCCAGTAAGTCCGGCGTTCAACTTTAGTCAGCCAACGACGTATTTCATTGTCTTCCAAGCGCCGACATCCAGCGGGGCTTGGGCGTTGTTTGACGGCATTACGACAAGGCAGCATGTGTTCGGCAACAACGAAACCCAACTAACAATGTTCGCCGGATCGTCAGCGACGGCGGCAACGATTGTCGGCTCTACGTTCTACGCTGTTGTTTTGATCTACAACGGCACATCGTCTTCAAGGCGGCTAAATACACGCACGGCAATCACAGTGAACCCAGGCACAAACGCCATAAACCAATTGCGGATTGGGTCGTCTAGTGGTGTTCGCGGTGATGTCAACGAGTTCGGCGTGCTGTCGCGTGCGGTGACAGACGCTGAGGCAACGTCTTTGCTGACGTACCTTGGCAAGAAGTGGGCTATAACGATCACATGACGCTGCGATACTTCTGCGCACCGCTTGCGGTCTATCAGGCTGCCTGCCAGCAGCTTGACGCCGCGTACGGCTACCCAAACGCCGAAACAAAAACACAGCGTACGCTGCCGCTCGCTGAGGAACTGCCGCAGGATGTTCACGGGCGAGTGTACTTGGCGATTGCGTCAAAGTACGCAGAGTTTGATTTGCCATCGCAGATCATCGCAAGCGGGTCCGTAGAGGAAATCGACTCTGGCGCGTATTGGCAAATGTTTCCTCAACGGCCCGGTGTGTGGTGAGCAATCGCCCTTAACTGCAAGCCGCCCCGCCACGACACATAGAGTTAGAGCAGGCCACCATTCGGGCACGACCCGAGCCTTACCCCAAAGATCATGGCTCAAGTGAAGGTGCTGCCGATGAGCGAGGTGGCGGGGCTGCTGCCAGTACCGGAGACGCCCGATGTACAGTGAACGAAGAGGCCACGTTGCGGGCTTGACCCGTGCCACACGAGGAGACGAGAGATGTCCGAGATCAAGATGCGCCGCCGATCGCGGCAGGTGTCGATCACGCTGACCACCAGCACCGCGTCGGCCACGACGCTGTACCTTGAGGACTTCGCTGGCGGGGTCGTGGATATCGGCACGCTCTCAACCAACGCAACCACGCTCCAAATGTGGGGAGCGTCGAGCGATGGCGGGAACTTCCGCCGCCTCTACAACACCGATGGTTCGGTGGCCGATATCACGCTCGCACCATCAACCTCGGTCGGCACCATGTACGCCTTGCCGGATGCTGTCTTCGGCGTGCCCTTCCTCGAAGTGCTGGTGGGCAACACCGCAGGCACCGGGGTCGCGGCGACGCTCACGCTCAAGAGTTAAGATGCCCCAGCGAGTCGAGATGTTCCGGCTCCCTCGCAGCACCGCCAAGGTGCGGCGGCGAGAGCAGAGGCCGAACGCAGCGGCTCGCGGCTACTGCGATGGCAGGCACAAGGCGTGGCGGCTCGCGGTGCTGATCCGCGACGACTACACGTGCCGGGCCTGCGGGCGGGTCTGCGGGTCGAAGGGCGAGGCTCACGCCGACCACATCATCCCGGTCGTCGTGCGGCCCGACCTGCGGTACGAGGCGGTGAACGGGCAGTGCCTCTGCCACTCGTGCCACAGCCGCAAGACGTTGTCCCACGGATCAACGTGCGATTTTTCGAGGGGCCGCAGTTGACCGAGGGGGTATTTATAGAGAGGCGTTTTGCCGACGGCACCCCCTAGGGGGGGGCTCGCCGCCGGGCCTAACCAGCAAAACCAAAACTGTCCCCTGCGCGTGGGTGGCCGGGGGTTTTGGGCCCCCCCGCCTCGCGGCCTCCTAAAACGCGATTTCCGGCCCCTAAAGCTCGACCCCCCTGGAACCCCGCCCATGAAGATCCGTGACCGTATACGCGAACTGAGACGCGTCCCCGCGAGTGACCTCCTGCCGAACCCGAAGAACTGGCGAACCCACCCCGAGTCTCAAAAGAACGCCTTGAGAGGCGTTCTTTCCGAGGTCGGCATGGCCGACGCCTGCCTCGCCCGCGAACTGCCCGACGGCTCCCTCATGCTGATCGACGGGCATCTGCGGGCCGAGACGGTTGCCGACGCCAAGGTGCCGGTGCTGATCCTTGACGTGACCGAGGCCGAAGCCGACAAGATTCTGGCGACGCTCGATCCGCTGGCGGCGATGGCGGAGAAGGACGCCGAGCAGTTGGCGTCGCTCCTTAGCAACCTCAAGGAGCAGAACGACAACCTCGCCGCTCTCGTCTGGCCCGACTACATCATCGACCCGTTGCTGTCGGCGGACTGGACGCCGCCCGAGCCGGGCGAGATGCCGACGAAGGAGCAGAAGTCGGAGCAAGACGTGCTGTACCTCACAGCCGAGCAACGCGAAACCATCGACGCGGCGATTGCCAAGTGTCGAGAGTTCAACGAAGACGATTCACTCACCGAGGCCCAGTGCGTCGAGTTGATTTGCGTGGAGTATTTGTCGCGGTGAAACAACTCCCGGCAATCTTGGTGTCCTACGCTTACTACAAGCCGTTTGCTCACAACAGGCAGGGTATGCGGTTTAGGAACTGGTCGCTCGACAGCGGGGCTTATACAGCGTGGAATATCGGCAAAGAAGTCGACCTCGATGAGTACATATCGTTCTGCAAGCGGATGGCGAAGTCCGACCCGAGCCTAGTCGAGATCATTGCACTCGACGTTATTGGCTGCGCGAAGGGGTCGCTGAAAAACTCACTGAAGATGAAAAGTGAAGGCGTCGATGCCATGCCCGTGTTTCATATAGGCGACGACTTTGGAATCCTCAAGGAATACATGGCGGGTTGGGACAAGGTTGGGCTGTCTTGTCGTTTTGGCGAACCCGTCAGAGAAAGTCTGCATTTCTACGATAAGTGCTTCGCGGCGGGATGGCCAAAGAAGTTTCACTCGTTCGGGTGGGTGTCCGACAAGATGCTTTTTGACTACCCGTTTCACTCAAGCGACGCGTCTAGTTGGTCGCTACAGCCAACCGCCTACGGAGCATGGAAAGAGTTTGGCACACGCTTTCCGCTACGAGGATCGAACATGAACATCCTCAGCAACGTGCACTGGTTTCTCGATCTTGAAGAGCGTCTCACTGAAAAGTGGGGCCCGCTGTTTGAAAAGCAAGGCTGGGGCAGGCAAGTCGACGTTCGCCTTGCAAGCAATAGCAACCCTGTTGCCGTGAAGGCATTGAAAGGTTTTAGATGAGCGACCACTTGAAGGCTCTTGGTACGGCACGTGCGCAGTTTGATGGCCTTGAGACGTTCGACGCACCGGCAGGCATCAAGCGTGTGTCGCTCGTCAGCGACGAGTGCTGCGCCGTGTGTCCGGTGACGGGGCAGCCAGATTGGTACACGATCACCGTCGAGTACCGACCGGGGCCGTTCTGCATCGAAAGCAAGACGTTCAAACTCTACGTTCAGTCGTTCCGCAACTCGGGGATGTTCTGCGAGCAGTTTGCGGACAAGATCGCGCAGGACTGCGCTAATGTTCTGAAAGTTGACGCAACGGCTACGGTGAACCAGAAGCCACGGGGCGGCGTGGCGATTGTTTCCACGGCAACACGATCACCCCAGTGAGACAAAGAATGAAAACCGTCCTGATCCTTTCCGGCGGCATGGATTCCGCCACCCTGCTTTACGATCTCCTCGCCCACGGCGATTCGGTCGAAGCCATCGGCGTGAACTACAAGCAGCGGCACGGCAAGGAGCTGGCGTGTGCCGCCGAGTTGTGCCACGGCCTCGGCGTGCCGTTCGACGTTCTCGACCTGTCGAGCCTGTCGGCGTTCCTCACCGGCAGCAGCCAGAGCGATCCGAACGTGGCCGTGCCGTTCGGCAAGTACGACGAGCCGAGTATGAAACTCACCGTCGTACCGAATCGAAATATGTTCATGCTCGCCGCAGCCGGGGCCGTCGCCATCGCCCGCAAGGCCGACCGGCTGGCCTACGGGGCGCACGCGGGCGACCACACGATCTACCCCGACTGCCGCCCCGAGTTCGTCAAGGCGATGACCGAGGCGTTCGGCTTGTGCGATTGGCACACCCTCGGCCTGCACGCCCCGTACCTCGACATGACGAAGGGCGACATCTGTAAGCGGGGCGTGACGCTCGGCGTGCCCTACGAAAAGACATGGACGTGCTACGTCGGCGGCGAGCACCCGTGCGGCAAGTGCGGCTCCTGCACCGAGCGGGCCGAGGCGTTTGAGTTTGCAGGAATCCCCGACCCGCTGCTGGCCGCCGCATGACCATCACAAAGCACTTCAAGTTCTACGCC
>VGYP01000124.1 GCA_016872955.1 Planctomycetota bacterium | reverse complement strand
GTCGTCAACTTGGCGTTGAAGGCGGCAGCGTCGCCCACGTTCTCGGCGGTGATCGTGTAGACGACCTGCGACCCCGGCATGTACCAGACGTGGCTGCTCGCGATGTCGATCGCCAGGTCGGCGGCGAGCGGAATCTTGGCCTCCAGGGCTTCGAGCCCCGTCCGGGCGGTGTCGAGACGCTCGAGACTTCCGGGACGCCGACGGGACGGGCGACGGCGGACGGCGGCACGCGGGCGACGCAGGGCGAAGATCGGCATGGAAAAAGCTCCTCGGGACCACTCCGTTACGTTGAAACCTAGTTCAGGGTTTGGACAGGGTCCATTTTTCGGTTCCTTCCGCGGTCCGACGGCCGTCGGACTGGCAGGCACCTGGGGACGCCGCCCCCCTGGCGGCTACGCTGCTGGCATGCCACCCAGACCGCCGCCAGCCGCTCGTCGCCGCCGCCCCGGGGGCCATGCGACCGACGATCCGTGGGCTGATTTCCGGGAGTGGTTCACGGGCCGGGGCTGGCAGGCGTTCCCGTTCCAGGAAGCCGTCTGGGAGGCGATGCGGGCCGGGGAGAGCGGCCTCGTCCACGCGCCCACCGGCACGGGCAAGACGCTGGCCGCCTGGCTCGGCGCTATCGCCCGCCTGGACCGGCCGCACGAGTCCGGCGTTGGGCTCCGGGTCGTCTGGGTGACGCCGCTGCGGGCTCTGGCGGCCGACACGGTGGCCGCGCTCGAGGCGCCGCTGCCCGGACTGTCGCCGCCGGCCCGGGCACTCACCGTCGCCCTCCGCACCGGAGACACCTCGGCGGCCGACCGCCGCCGCCTCCGTCAGAACTGGCCGACCGCCCTGGTGACGACGCCCGAGTCGCTCTCGATTCTGCTCTCGCTCGACACGGCGCACGAGATCTTCGCCGCACTCGACACCGTGATCGTCGACGAGTGGCACGAACTGCTCTCCACGAAGCGGGGCGTGCAGACGGAGTTGGCGCTCGCGCGGCTGCGGAGCCTGCGGCCCGAGCTCGTCACCTGGGGGCTCTCGGCCACGCTCGCCAACCTCGGCCAGGCGGCCGCCGCGCTCGTCGGTCCGAGTCGGGCGGCCACCGCCCGGCTGTTGTCGGCAGCGGTGCCCCGCACACTCCAGATCGAGACGTTGATCCCGGAACCGATGGAACGCTTTCCCTGGGCGGGGCACATGGGAATGCGGCTCCTGCCGCAGGTGCTGGCGGCGATCGAGCGGGCCGCGACGTCGCTGGTGTTCACCAACACCCGCTCCCAGGCCGAGCGATGGTACGACGCCATCCGGCAGGCAAGGCCCGACTGGCGGAGCCGAATCGCCCTGCACCACGGCTCGGTCGACCGCGAGCTCCGCACCGCCGCCGAACAGGGACTCAAGCGCGGCCGGATGAAGTGCGTCGTGGCCACTTCCAGCCTCGACCTCGGGGTCGACTTCGGCCCGGTGGAGCAGGTCTTGCAGGTGGGCAGCCCGAAGGGCATCGCCCGGCTGCTGCAGCGGGCCGGCCGCAGTGGACATGCTCCCGGCGCGGTGGGCAGGCTCGTCTGTGTGCCCACCCATGCCCTGGAGTTGATCGAGTGCGCCGCCGCCCGTGACGCGGCCGCGGTCGGCACGGTGGAAGCCCGGGAACCGCTCACCGACCCACTCGACTGCCTGGCCCAGCACCTCGTCAGCGTCGCCTGCAGCGGCGGCTTCTCCGAGGCCAACCTCCGCGCCGAGGTGCGATCGACACTCGCCTTTGCGAACCTTGACGACGCCTCCTGGCGGTGGGCCATGGACTTCGCCGCCCGCGGCGGACCGGCCCTGGCCGCCTACCCCGACTTCGCGCGGATCAAGGAACGCTTTGGCCGCTGGTACGTCGCCAGCCCCGCCATCGCGCGGCGGCACCGGCTGGGCATCGGCACGATCGCCGGTGACGCGACGGTGGAGGTGAAGTGGCTGCGAGGCGGCCGGCTCGGTACCGTCGAGGAGTCGTTCGTGTCTCGGCTCAACGAGGGCGACCGCTTCCTGTTCGCGGGCCGGCCGCTGGTGCTGTTCAGATTCGACGGCCTGACCGCGTGGGTGAAACGATCGCGGTCCCAGGCTCCGCTGCAGGTGCCCCGTTGGAACGGCGGCCGGATGCCGTTGACCACGCTTCTCTCCGACGCGGTGCTCGACCTGATCCGCGACACGACGCGGCCCGGGGCGCGACCGGCTCCCGAACTGGCGGCCGTCCGGCCGCTGCTCGAGATCCAGGCCCGCTGGAGCCACATCCCCAACCGCGACACACTGCTGGTGGAACGGTGGCGGGGCCGCGACGGCGACCACGCCTTCGTGTTCCCCTTCGCCGGCCGACTGGTCCACGAGGGGCTCGCGTCGCTCGTCGCCTGGCGGCTGGCGAGCCGCCGCCCGAGCACGCTGACGCTGGCATTCAACGATTGGGGCTTCGAGATCGCCGGCCGCGACCCCCTGCCCGACTCGGCCCGGGCCTGGCGGCGGCTGTTCTCGCCCGTCGGATTGCTCGACGACCTCGTGGGATGCCTCAACGCGACGGAGATGGCCCGCCGCCACTTCCGTGAGATCGCCCGGGTGGCGGGGCTCGTGCGGAGCGGCGGGCGGACCGACCGACAGACGCAGGCCTCCGCCGGCCTGATCTTCGACGTCCTCGCCGAGCACGACGCCGGCAACAAGCTCCTCGATCAGGCGCGTCGCGAGGTGCTTGAGCGGCAGTTCGAGTTTCGCCGCCTGGTCACCGCGGTGGACCGGATCGCGACCCGGGACATCCGGTTCGTCGAGACGCCGCGGCTCTCGCCCCTGGCCTTTCCGATCTGGGCCGAGTTCATCCAGGCGCGGCTGTCGACGAAGGACTGGCTCCAGCGGATCACCGACATGGCCGGCGAGCTCGAGCGGGCGGCTCGCGTATAACAGGGTCCGAATCCGCGGAACCCGCGCCCCATGCAGATCACCGCCGCCGAGACGTCCGCCAGCGCGACCGCCAGCACGGCCGACATCGTGCTCCTGCCCGGCCGGGTGGCGCTGCTGCCGGCGACCGCGACGCTGCTGGTCGCCGATCTGCACCTCGGCAAGGCGGCCACGTTCCGCAGCCAGGGCATGCCGGTGCCCGAGGGCCCGGCCCAGCAGGATCTAGACCGGTTGGCCACGCTCGTCATCGAGACGGACGCCCGGCGGCTCATCATCCTAGGCGACCTGTTCCATGCCCGCAGCGGCTGCACCGACGGCGTGTTCGCGGAGTTCGCGGCGACCCGCGGACGGTTCGCCGCCACGGAAGTGCTGCTCGTGGCGGGCAACCACGATCGCTCGGTCGGCAGGCTGCCGCCCGGCCTGGGAATCGACTCGGTGCTGCGGACGCACCACGAGCCTCCCTTCCAATTCGTGCATGAGCCGGGCACGCCGCTGCCGGAGCCAGATTGCAACGAACCGTTCACCGTGGCGGGGCACCTTCACCCCACGATCGCGCTTCGCTCCCCATCGGGCGACCTGCTCGCCGACCGCTGCTTCGTCGCCGAGGAGCGACTGCTGGTGATGCCCGCCTTCGGGTCCTTCACGGGGGGCCGCCGGGTCGCCGTCGGCGACGCGACGCGGATCTGGATCGCCCGCGACGACGGCGTGGTCGACGTGACCCGTCTGGCCCGGCCGCGGTGAGGCGGCCGCTTCATGCGGCTCCCACTTGATCCTCGCGTCCTCGCACGCCTGGGCCCGTTGTGCCGCTGATCCCGCGTTGCCGGCGGGGACCAGCTCCTGAGCCCTGCTCGTGCTGCAGGGGCGGCAGACGCTCGAAGTGAATGCCACCGTGGGCGCCGTCGGGATTTCATGCCGCGTTGGGCATAGGCCTCCCGCGATGGCGGTGTCGCACCAGTGCGAGGACGCATGCCACCGGTCGCTTCGCCGGAAAGATCTCCGGTCGATCTGAACCGCCCGGTGGATCAAGCCTGAGGATTCAACTGGATTCGTCTCAGGCCGCGAACCGCTTGGCCGCCTCGTCCCAGTTGGCCACCTTCCACCAGGCCTTAATGTAGTCGGGCCGCCGGTTCTGGTAAGAGAGATAGTAGGCGTGCTCCCAGACGTCGAGGCCCAGAAGCGGCTTCTTGCCTTGGGAGAGGGGCGAATCCTGGTTGGGCGTGGCCATGATCTCGAGACCGCCCGGTCCGGCGACGAGCCAGGCCCAACCGCTGCCGAACTGCCCCGCGGCCGCGGCCCCGAACGCATCCTGGAACTTCTCGACCGAACCGAACTTCCCGGCGATCGCCTCGGCCAGTTTGCCGGTCGGCGCGTTGGCCTCGCGGGGACCCCTCATCACCGTCCAGAAGAGCGTGTGGTTGGCGTGGCCGCCACCGTGGTTCCGCACGGCCGTCCGCACCGCCTCGGGAATGGCTGACAGGTCGGCGAGTAGCTGCTCGACGGTCTTGCCCGCCAGCGACGGCTCGGCAGACACGGCGGCGTTGAGCTTGTCGATATAGGCTTGGTGGTGTTTGGTGTGGTGGATCGTCATCGTCTTCTCGTCGATGATCGGGGCGAGCGCATCAGCCGCATAGGGCAGCGGCGGCAGCGTGAACGCCGGCTCGGCGGCGAAGGCGAACGACCCGCGGCCCAAGGCGGCGGCGCCGCCCAGCGCGATGCCCGTGCCGAGGAAGCGGCGGCGGCTGGGAAGCGAAACGGAACGGCTGACAGCCGGCGTGAATCTCATAGCTGCGAAACTCCTCTGGGGAAGAATGCCTTGCGGCGATCGCCCTAGTGTAGCACGACCGCCAGCCCAAACGCGGCGGGCAGCCGGTCGAGCAGGTCGCGGGCGGTCATCGACAACTCACCGAGGTCGGCGGCGGCCAGGTCGCCGGCGGTGCCGTGCACCCAGGCGGCGAGCCGCGCCGCCGCGAACGGCGCCATGCCCTGGGCCAGCAGCGCCGCGACGACGCCCGCCAGCACGTCGCCGGTGCCGGCCGTGGCCATGCCGGGATTGCCGGTCTCGTTGACGGCCTCGCAGCCGCCGCCCGCCGCGGGCGTGCCCGCCCCCTTGAGGACGACCGTCGCCTCTGCCGCGGCGGCGAACTCGCGGGCCAGCCGCTCCATTCTGCTGCGGTCGCCCGCATCGGGGCCCGACGGCTCGCGGCCGGCCAGCCGCAGCATCTCGCCGGCATGCGGCGTGACGAGCCGAGCCGCGGCATGGTCGGGCCACGCCGCCGGCGGCATCTGCGCGACCGCCCACAACGCGTCGGCGTCGAACGCGATTGGCACCCGCGCCTCGTGCCAGAGGCGGGCGACGAGCGCCGCCACCTCCGCCGATCGACCCAGGCCAGGACCGACGGCCAACGCCGTCGCGCGGTCGACGGCCGCCACAATCTCCTCGCCGGCGTCGCCCCCGAAGCTGCCGGCGAATGCGGCGGGCAAGCCACGGGTCATGACGCAGGGATCGAAACCCGCCGCGATCGCGACCACCGGCTCGGGCACCAGCAGTTCGACGAGGCCGGCCCCGCTTCTGAGGGCCGCCATCGCGGCCAACGCCGGAGCGCCCGCCATGCCGGGGGAGCCGCCCACGACCAGCACGCGGCCAAAATCCCGTTTGCTCGCGTCGCGCGGCCGCGACGGAGGCCGGGGCAGGTCGTGCGGTGGTGGCGGTGAGGCCCGGTGCATGATCCTGATGCGTACCTTGACCGAAACCTCCCGCCACCGCTACCCTCCCGCGAGATTCGAGGGATTTTCGATGGCCGCTTCGGCGGTCGCCCAGGAGGCTTTCCGAATCCATGTGCGCCGCGCCGACCCGGGCCGACATTTTCGACGTCAAGAAGGTCCGTCAGCTCATCGAGCTGATGAAGGAACACGACCTCAACGAACTCGACCTCCGGCAGGCGGACAACCGCGTGCGGATCCGCCGCGGTGGTGAGGTCGTGACCTACTCGGCTCCGGCGGCCGCCCCCGCGGCTCGGGCCGCCGCACCCGCCGGGCCGGCCGCCGCGGCAGCGCCGGCCGCGGACGAGCGGATGGTGGTGATCAAAAGCCCGATGGTGGGCACCTTCTACCGGGCCAGCGGCCCGGACTCGGCACCGTTCGTCAAGGTGGGCGACCGGATCGGGCCCGAGAAGACCGTCTGCATCGTCGAGGCGATGAAGGTCTTCAACGAGATTCCGGCGGGTGTCTCCGGACAGGTGGTGGCGATCCTCGTGGAGAACGGTGCGCCGATCGAGTTCGGGCAGCCGCTCATCAAGGTCGATCCCGAAGCCTGACCGCCCCCCTGCCCGGAGCGGAGCGGATGCCGCCCCTGGAATCCCTAGGCAGACGCCTCATGTTCAAGCGCATCCTGATTGCCAACCGCGGCGAGATCGCCCTGCGGGTGATCCGCGCCTGCCGCGAACTCGGCATCGAGACGGTCGCCATCTTCAGCGAGGCCGACCGCGACGCCCCCTACCTCCAGCTGGCCGACGAGGCGATCTGCGTGGGGCCCGCCAAGGCCGCCGACAGCTACCTGCGGATCGACCGCGTGATCAGTGCCGCCGAGATCGGCAACGTGCAGGCGATCCACCCCGGCTACGGGTTCCTGTCGGAGAACTCGCATTTCGCGGAGGTCTGCCGCTCCTGTGACATCGGCTTCATCGGGCCGACCCCCGAGGCGATGGAGGCGGTGGGCGACAAGAACTCGGCCCGCGATTTGGCCCGCAAGGCCGGCGTGCCGACCGTGCCCGGCAGCGACGGCCTCGTGTCGAGCGAGCAGGACGCGGTGCGGATCGCCCGCGAGATCGGCTTCCCGGTGCTGCTCAAGGCGACCGCGGGCGGCGGCGGCAAGGGCATGCGGGTGGCAGCCAACGACCTCTCGCTGACGAGCGCATGGCAGCAGGCCTCGGCTGAGGCCCAGGCCGCCTTCGGCAATCCGGGCATCTACATCGAGAAGTACGTGGAGCGGCCGCGGCACGTCGAGATCCAGATCATCGGCGACACTCACGGCCAGGTATTCCACCTCTGGGAGCGTGACTGCTCCACCCAGCGACGCCACCAGAAACTGATCGAGGAGAGTCCCTCGCCGCGGCTGCCGCAGGCGACCCGCGAGGCCATGGCCGCGGCCGCCGTGCGGCTGGCGAAGGCGGCCGGCTATTTTTCGGCCGGCACCGTGGAGTTCATCGTCGACCAGCAGGATACCTTCTACTTCATCGAGGTCAACGCCCGCATCCAGGTGGAGCACCCGGTGAGCGAGATGGTGACCGGCATCGATCTGGTGAAGGCGCAGATCCGGGTCGCGGCCGGCGAGAAACTCGATTTCCGCCAGGAGGCGATCGTGCCCCGCGGTCACGCCATCGAGTGTCGCATCAACGCCGAGGACCCGGCCGCCAACTTCCGCCCCAACCCCGGCCGCATCGAGCGGATCTTCAGCCCGGGCGGCTTCGGCGTCCGCTGGGACTCGCACGCCACCACCGGGTACGTCGTGCCCCCCCACTACGACTCGCTGATCGGCAAGTTGATCGTCCACCAGCCCACTCGCCAGGCGGCGATCGACACCATGATCCGAGCGCTCAAGGAACTCCGTGTGGCCGGCATCGCGACCACCGTGCCGCTGCACCTCGACGTGCTCGCCAACTCCGCCTTCCACGAGGCGACGATCGACACCACGTTCGTGGAGCGGATGCTGGCCGGATGACCGGCTGACGCGGGCCCGGCGACCGCCCGGAAGCCACCCATGAGCGAGCAGCGGTCTTCCCAGGAGCAGCCATGAACGAATCCCTCTCGAGACCGCCACAGCCTGCCCATCAGTTCCGCCGCGTGGCGATCCTGTTTGCCGGCGGCCCCGCGCCGGGCGCCAACGCGGTCATTTCCACCGCCGCCACGTCGTTCATGCGGCAGGGCACCGAGGTGATCGGCATGAAGCACGGCTACTCGTCACTGGCCGACTTCTCGCCCGCCCAGCCGCTGGTCGCTGGTCGTGACTACCTCAAGATCACCCCCGACTTCCTGAAGCGAACGCGGAGCGGCCAGGGGATCATGCTCGGCACCGCCCGCACCAATCCCGGCAAGCACGTCTCGTCGCCGGCCCATCTCGACGATCCGGAGCGGGTGCGCCCGCTGGCCAACGTCTATGCCGGCCTCCGCAGCCTCGGGGTCGAGGCCCTG
>VGYP01000123.1 GCA_016872955.1 Planctomycetota bacterium | reverse complement strand
CGGTCGGCGACGGCGGGCTGGTCGAGTTGCCGCCGCAGCCGGTCGAGCTTGACCCGCCACTGCTTCGCGGCCACCGTCGCCGCCTCGTCCCGCTCGATGAGCGTGATTTCCTGCGCGGTCCGCCAGACGCCGCGATAGCGGATCAGCCCGAGATTGGCCATCCGCTCGGCCGCCGTCCGGGTGCCGTCGTCATCCGCGGCCGGGACGGTCGGCTGGGCGAAGGCTCCGGCCAGGAGGACCACGACCATCGAAGAGATCACCGTCTTCGTGACTCGACGCCCTTGCATCACACTCACTGTCGGCATCCTCGACTCACCGGCTCCACGCCCGCCGCCGCGGCCGGAGCTCGTCCGCCGCGTCACAGCGGCCTGGCCGCCTGTTCGATGATAGCGAGATAGACCCCGAAGGCGCGGAACAGGACGCCCACCACCAGGCCGGCCACCAGCAGCCAGGCCGCGATCCCCGCGGCCGAAGCAGCCACCGCATACCCCCGCCGGGCCCTCTCCTCCAGTCCGAGCACGAGCCGAGCGAGCGAGTCGGCGACGGTGCCGCTCTGTTCGCCGACGTCGACCGCGTCGATCACCTCCTGCGGCAGCCGGCCGGCGGCGGCAAGCGCCTCCGCCAGCGTGTCTCCCGCGCGCAGCCGGCCCACGACCAGGCCGGGATCCATCTCCAGGCCAGGTGCCGCCCGCGATGCGAGCGATACGAGACCGGTGGCGTCGATGCCCGCGGCGGAGGCGAAGGAGGCCGCCCGACACCACCGCACACCCTCGGCGGCACGAAGGGCGGGACCGAGCGCAGGTAGTTGCTCGGCGATCCTGCGCACCGGGCCGTGGCCGGACCAGCTCCGACACATGGCGGGCAGTGCCGCCAGCAGGATCACGAGGAGTGCCGCCAGGCAGGACGCGGCGACGGTCAGGCCCCGCCACCCCGTCAGCCCGAAGCCAAGCAGATCGACCGGACGACCTTCGAGGTCCCGCATCGTCCCCGACAGCAGGATCAAAATCCCGATCACCACCAGGGCGAGCAGCGCCCGCAGGGCCGGCCCGGCGAGCGACGCCACCAACACCCGCCGCGCGGCCGCGGCCTCGCGGAGGCTCGCCGCCACTGCGGCCAGCGTCTCTGCATCGCGGCCGACGCGATCGCCGACGGCCACCATCCCGATGATGTCGCGCGGAATCGCATCGCCGGCCCGCGCGAGCGCCGTCCCGAGAGGCTCGCCGGCGGCCACGCCGGCAGCCACGGCGGTGAACGCGGGCCGCCACCGACGGGGCATGCGGACGGTCTCGGCGGCCGTCGCCCGCCGGGCGTCAACGCCCGCCCCCAACGCGACTGCCAACCGGCCGAACGATTCGGCGAGCAGGCCCGCTGGCACGCGGCGGAAGGGCATCGACGGCGGCTCCCATGGCGCAAGGCCGATCGAGGCCCGGCCGACGCAGGCATTTCTACCAGTCCGCGTCCGGCACCAGCCGTGACTTTTTGCAGGCGGTGTCGCCGGTGGGCCGAGCGGTGCAACCGCCGACGGTCGCGGCGGCGATGGACGGGCTGAGTTCCGTGACAGGCTATTTCACACCCTCATAACACCCCGCCGGTGCATCTGGTAGAACGCCGTCCTGATTCGCGTCCCGCTTCCCCCGCTCCATGAACGTCTCCTGGCCTTCCGTCGCGATCGTGGGCGTGGGACTGATCGGCGGTTCGATCGGGCGGGCTCTCCTGGAACGCGGCGTGGCCGGTCGAGTGATCGGCGTGGGGCGGTCGCGGGCGTCGCTCCAAGCGGCCCGCCGGGCCGGCGCGATCACGGAAACGGCGCTCGACCCAGGGGCCGTGGCCGAGGCCGATCTCGTGGTGGTCGCCGCGGGCGTGGCCGCGATCCCGAGCCTGCTCGACGCCGTCGACGCCGCGGTCCGCCTCGGCACGCCGCTCACCGACGCCGGCAGCACCAAGGCTTCGATCGTCGCCGCGTGGGAACGGCGGCGGAAGTCACGCCGGGGGCGGTTCGTCGGCTCCCATCCACTGGCTGGCAGCCACCGCCGCGGTCCGGCCTCGGCTGACCCCGAACTCTTCACCGGCCGCGTGGTGGTGGTCACGCCGGCCGCCGCCACACCACCGCGGGACGTGGACGACGTCGGCGGGTTGTGGTCGGCGTTGGGCGCGACGGTCTACGTCATGAACCCACGCGAGCACGATCGGATCCTCGCCCAGACCAGCCACGCCCCGCACGTGCTGGCCGCCGCCATCGCCGCGGCCACGCCGGCCGCGGCCCTCCCCTTCACCGCAGGCGGCTGGCGCGACACGACGCGAATCGCCTCGGGCGACCCCAACCTGTGGGCCGAGATCCTGCTCGACAACGCCGGACCCGTGACCACCGCGCTGGAGCGGGTCGGCAAGGAGGCGGCTCGCATCCGTGCGGCGATCGCCGCCGGGGACCGCGGCCGACTCGTCAGACTCCTCTCCCGCGCCAAGGATGTTCGCGATGCTCTGGGAAGTTGACGTCACGCTCCGCGATGCGTCGTTCGACCACGCCGCCGGCGAGGTGGTGGCCGGGGCCCGCGTGCTGGGCGTGGGCGACTGCACGGCCGCCCGCACGGCCGCCGGCTGGCTCGTCGAGGGCGATCTCTCGCGGTCCGACATCGAGCGGATCGCCGCGACGCTGCTGGCCGATCCGGTGAGCGAGACCTTCGTGGCGGCCGAGGCGGGCGCCGCCGCGCTCGACGGCACCGCCTCCGATCTGCCCACCGTTGTGCACGTGCTACCGCGTCCGGGCGTCACCGACCCGGCCGGGCTGACCGCCGCCGAGGCGATCGCGATGCTCGGCCATCCGGGGGTGGTCGTCCGCAGCCTCCGGAAATACTGGCTGCCCCGCATGCCGGCCACCGAGGCCGCGGGGCTCGCTCGCCGCCTGCTGGCCAACGAGGCGATCCACGACGTCGTCGTGGGACCGCTCGCGATCCGATCGCTCACGGGGGGCGGTCGCTGGTCATTCGTCCGTCACGACGTCCCACTGGAAGGGCTCGACGACGACGCGCTCGCGCAGCTCTCCCGAGACCGCTGCCTGGCGTTGACTGTCGCCGAGCTGCACGCCGTCCGTGACCACTTCCGCGGGCTCGTGCGTGATCCGCTCGAGATCGAACTGGAGACCATCGCGCAGACCTGGAGCGAGCACTGCTGCCACAAGACGCTCACCAGCCCCGTCGAGCACGAGGGGCCGGCCGGCCGCGTGCGGTACGCGAACCTGCTCAAGGAGACCGTGTTCGCCGCCACGCAGGACATTCGCCGCCGCCGGGCCGCGGCGGACTGGTGCGTGAGTGTGTTTCGCGACAACTCCGGCGTGGTCCGCTTCGACGGTGACCACGACATCTGCGTCAAGGTCGAGACCCACAACCATCCCTCGGCGATCGAACCCTACGGCGGTGCGGCCACCGGTCTGGGAGGCGTGATCCGCGACGTGCTCGGCACCGGCCTGGCCGCCCGGCCGATCGCCAATCTCGACGTGTTCTGCGTCGCACCGCCCGACACCCCCGCGGCGGTGATCCCCCCCGGCGTGATCCCGCCGCGGCGCTTGTTGGCCGGCGTCGTGGCGGGCGTCCGCGACTACGGCAACCGGATGGGCATTCCCACGATCGCTGGCGCGGTCGCCTACGATCCCGGCTACCTCGGCAACCCGCTGGTGTTCTGCGGCACCGTCGGCATCATGCCGCGGGGCCGTGCCGAGGCCCGGGCCGAGCCAGGCGATCTAGTCGTGGTGGCCGGTGGCCGGACCGGCCGTGACGGGATCCACGGGGCCACCTTCTCGAGCATCGAGTTGACGAGTGACAGCGAGAGTCAGAGCGGCGGTGCCGTACAGATCGGCCACGCGATCAACGAGAAGACGCTCACCGACTTCGTGCTCCTGGCAGCGGAGGAACGGCTCTTCCACGCGATCACCGACTGCGGCGCCGGCGGCCTGTCGAGCGCCGTCGGCGAGATGGGTGTCGACCTCGGGGCGGAGGTCGACCTCGACCGCGTGCCCCTGAAATACGACGGGCTCTCGGCCACCGAGGTGTGGATTTCGGAAGCGCAGGAGCGCATGGTGCTCGCCGTGCCGCCCGCCGACTGGCCGCAGCTCGCCCGCATCGCGGCCGCCGAAGGGGTCGAGGCGACGGCGATCGGCACGTTCACTGGATCCGGCCGGCTCGTGCTCCGCTGGCAGGGGGAAGTAGCGGGTGAACTCGACTGTCGATTCCTCCACGACGGCCGGCCGCGGCGGACGCTCCACGCGACCTACGCACCGCCGCCGGAGCGGCCCGCCACATGGCGGCCCGATGGCCTCGCTGCCACGCTCCGCACGGTGCTCGCCCAGCCCGACGTGGCCAGCAAGGAATGGATCATCCGCCAGTACGATCACGAGGTGCAGGGGGCGAGCGTGACCAAGCCGCTGCTGGGCCTCGGCGGCGGCCCAGCCGATGGCACCGTGATCCGCGGCGTGCTGGGCCGCGAGCGGGGTATCGTGCTCGGCGTCGGGCTGCGGCACCGACTGGGCCACCTCGATCCCTACCAGATGGCCGCCGGCGGCATCGTCGAGGCGATCGCGAACGTGGTGGCCGCCGGCGCGGACCCCGACCGGATCGCGCTGCTGGACAACTTCTGCTGGGGCGACACGCGGAGCCCCACAACCCTCGGGCCGCTCGTGGAGGCCTGCCGGGCCTGTCATGACATGGCACTGGCCTTCGACGCGCCATTCGTGAGCGGCAAGGACAGCCTCAACAACGTGTTCGCCTGGACCGCTGCCGACGGCACGCCGCGGGAGCTCTCGATTCCGCCCACCTTGCTCGCGACCGCGCTGGGGCAGGTGGCCGACGTGGGGCGGGCGATCTCGCCCGACATCAAGCGGGTCGGCAGCCGACTGGTGATCGTAGGGCGGTCGCGGCCCGACACCGCCGGCAGCCAGTTGGAACTGGCCGGCCGCGTCACGGGTGGTCGTGTGCCCACGGTCGATGCCGCCGCCTGCCGGGCGAGCGTCGAGGCCGTGGCCCGCGGCCAGCGCGCCGGGTGCGTGCTGGCCTGCCACGATCTGTCCGATGGCGGCCTGGCAGTGGGCCTGGCTGAAATGGCAATCGGCGGCCAACTCGGCGTGCGGCTGCGACTCGACGCGGTGCCCTTCTCCGGCGAGGGCGGGCCGACCGGGGCCGTGCTCGACCTGGCGATCGCCTTCGGCGAGTCGCCGGGGCGGTTCCTGTGCGAAGTGCCCCCCGAGGGCGAGCAGGCGTTCGCGGCGGCCATGGGCGACGTGCCCTGGGCCGTCGTTGGCAAGGTGCTCGCCGAGCCGGTCGTGGACCTGGTCGGCACCGCCGGCGGCGTGGAGCGGGTGACCGTCGCCGAACTCGCCACCGCCTGGCGATCGCTCGCCGAGGAATACTCCTGACATGCTCGCTCCCCGTGCGCTCATCCTGCGTGCCCCGGGCACCAACTGCGACCGCGAGACGACCCACGCCTTCGAGCGGGCCGGCGGCATCGCCCGACGGGTGCACGTGCGGGCGTTGGCGGAACGACCTGCGGCGGCCGACGACTGCCAGATCCTCTGCATTCCAGGGGGCTTCTCCTATGGCGACGACATCGCCAGCGGTCGGATCCTGGCGCTCGAGTTGCGGACGCGGCTGGGGGACGTGCTGCGCCGGTTCCGTGACCGCGGCGGGCTCGTGCTCGGCATCTGCAACGGCTTCCAGGTGTTGTTGCAGACCGGCCTGTTACTGGAGGATACCGACGGCGGACGCCAGGCGACCATGGCCCACAACACCTGCGGCCGGTTCGTCGACCGCTGGGTGCGACTGGAGGGCCGCGGCGGACCGTGCGTGTTCCTGCAGGGCCTCGACGCGCTCGAACTTCCCGTAGCGCACGCCGAGGGACGATTCGTCGTTCGCTCGGCCGCGGAACGGTCGGCGCTGGAAGCGGCCGGGCAGCTGCCGCTGCGCTATGCCGCCGGCACCAACCCCAACGGTTCGGAGGCCGATGTGGCCGGTGCGTGTGACCCGACCGGCAGGGTGTTCGGGCTGATGCCGCATCCGGAGCGGTTCGTGGTGGCCACGCAGCACCCGGCGTGGCACGGCCGCCTCGATCCCGACCAGCCCGGCACGGGCCTGGCGATGTTCGTCAACGCCGTGCGGGCGATGAGCTGACGCTGCCGCTTTTCGGCGTTGACTCGACGGGCCGGTTTTCCTATCTCCCCCGGTCCTCTCCACCCGCCTGCGGCGGTTCTCCATGACGAATCCGCGCTCTCGTACCGCACAACGCTCGCGGCCTCTCGTTGCGGCCCGCGCCGCGCTGATCGCGGCGGTGGTCGCGGCGGGGGGTTGCCTGACCACCCCCGGTGACCGCCGCACCGATGTCGCCGCCCCCACCGACGTGACGCTCGGGGGCGGGACCGAGACGGTCAACCGCACGATTCCGCTGGAACTGACGTTCGTCCGTTGCACCACGGACGACCCGCTCTTGCGGGACGACCTCTGGAGCTTCGTCGACGAGCAGTGGCTCCCGGCCGATCTCCGCAGCCACCTGGCCGCCAACGGCCTGCGTGTCGGCGTCGTCGGCAGCCACCTTCCACCCGAGATCGCCGCCCGCTTCGCGGCGGCCGGCCCCGCGGCCGAGGCGGCGGCGACCCTGCCGACCGAGGCGTCGCTGAGCCGACGGCTGATCCGACTGCTGCCCGGCCGGCGTGGCGAGATCGTGACGGCCTCGGGCATCGACGAACTGGTGTTGCTCGAGCAGCACGACGGCCAGGTGCGGGGCGGCACGTTCCGCGACGCCAGTCCGCAGTTCTCGGTGGAGGCCCGACCGGCTGCCGATGGTCGCGTGCGGGTCGACGTGACCCCGGAGATCAGGCACGGTCCGCTGGAAAAAAGCTGGGTGGGCGAGGATGGTGTGTTTCGCCTCGAGGCCGGCCAGCGACGCCACCGGATGGAGCAGCTCCGTTTCACCTGCACGTTGCCCCACGACGGCATGCTCGTGGTCGGCTGCGACGGCGAGGCGGTCACCACGGCCGGCGACTGCCTGTTGCGGGACCGCGAACGGGGCGCCGTGGCGGGGATGCGGGTGCTGGCCATCCGACCGCTCGCCGAGACCGTCGACCCGCTCTTCGGCCCACCCGCCCCCGAGCCGGCGACCGACGACTCACCGCTCGTCGTCCGCTGAACCACGCCGCCCTCTCGTTGGCGGCCGCGGCAACCTGGGGAAATGCTACCGGCGACGGTCCGTGGAGAGGCTGGGAATCCCCGGCACGCTGAGCCGAGACGAGCGGCGCCGGCGCGAGGCGGTGGCCTTCCCGACCGGCACCTGCCGATTCTCCTGACGATGGTCGGCAGGCGCCGACGCTCCGTCGGAGAGGTCGAAGAACGATGGCTGCCGAAATGCCCGCGACCTCGCCCGTGCGTCACCGGCCTCGCCAGACCACCGTCTTCGTGGCGGCCTTCGTGGCTGGTGCTGCCGCCGCCGTGGGCGTGAACCGCGCGCTCGACGTCCACCTAGCCCAGTCCAAGCCACAGGTGGAATGCGAGCCCATCTTCGTCGCCCTGCGGTCGCTGCCCCAAGGCGTGCCGGTCACCATCTGGGACGTCGCCCTCCGCGACTGGCCGAAAGCGATGCTGCCGACCTCGGCGCTGCGCGTGACCGACTCCTTCGCGGGCTGCGTGCTCAAGTATCCGCTCCGCGAAGGACAGCCCCTGCTGGCGGTGCAGTTGCTCGCTCCTCCACCGGTCCCGGTGCAGGTCGACCCGCCTCAAGGGGAGCACAAGGAAACGATCGTGGAAGAGGCCTTCGTGGTACCGCAACCGGCCGCCGAGGCGGTGGTCGCGGTCCCGCAGGCGATCCCACCGCCCCCCCCCGCGACGATTGACGCGGCCGGCCCTGACGTTGCGGTGGCCACGACCGAGACGGCCGCCAACGGGGACGAGGCGACCCTCGCCCCGCGGCCCGAGGCCGCCTCCGAGTCGTCCACGGATGACGTCGCCGAGACCGATCCCACGAGCGATCCCACCAGCGATGTCACGACGGACCTCACGGCAGACCTCGCGCCCGCGGATGGCGACGCCCGAGCGGCCAATCCGTTCGACGACCCCCCGCCTGCTCAGCCCCCCGTGGCAGGCCAGCCGACTCCGGCGACGCCCAAGGCCGATATCGG
>VGYP01000122.1 GCA_016872955.1 Planctomycetota bacterium | reverse complement strand
CGAGCTCCTGAAGCGGGAGTCATTCGACACCCTGCTTGAGGCCAAGGTGCTCATCGAGCGCTGGAGGCAGGGCTCCAACACCGTCCGGCCGCACAGGGCTGGTCTATCTGAGGGTGAATCCCTCACTTCAAAACTGGTATCGCACTGGGGGGCAGGTCATTCGATGAGATAAAGAACCAATCCCCGTGCGAGAGCCCATCAAGCGGTTGCCACTGAGCCGTACCGCGCACCAGATTATCCCAACCGATGAAATGCAATCGAAACGCCACCGTCACAACCGTGAGTGCCACACGCTTAGAGACTCTCCCGTACCGCTCAAGAAAGGTTTCGTGATATGAAAGTCACCTGCTCCCTTAGCGTCTTGCTTTTCATGTCTGTGTCCGCGTCCGCTGCCGAGTCGCGACCCAACATCATTCTCTTTCTCGCCGACGATCTCGGGTGGGGGGACCTCGGATGCTACGGGCATCCAGTGATCCAAACGCCGCACCTCGATGCCTTCGCCAGACAGGGCGTGCGGCTCACGCAGTGCTACTCGGCGAGCGGCGTCTGTAGTCCCTCGCGTGCGGCCTTATTGACGGGACGGACTCCGCATCGCAACGGCGTCTTCACCTGGATTGCCGAGGGATCCGAACTTCACCTTCGCACCACTGAGATCACATTGCCAGAGCAGTTGAAAAAGGCTGGATACGCGACGTGCCATAGCGGGAAGTGGCACCTCAATGGCCTCTTCAACAACCCCTCTCATCCGCAGCCTGGCGACCACGGTTACGACTGGTGGATGGCCACGCAGAACAACGCCAGCCCCAGTCATGAAAACCCGCAGAACTTTGTCCGCAACGGCCAGCCAGTTGGCCCGTTGCAGGGATACTCAGCGCCGCTTGTCGTCGGTGAAGCTGTCACGTGGCTGAAAGACAAACGTGACCCTCAGAAGCCGTTCTTCCTCGCTGTCTGGACGCACGAGCCGCACTACCCAATTCAGTCCGCATCGGAGTTCAAGGCGAAGTATCCCGACCTGACTGACGAGGTTCAGCGCGAGCACCATGCCAACGTCACGCAAATGGATCATGCCTTCGGCCAGCTCATGGCCGCGCTGGATCAGATGCGGCTCGCCAGCAACACCTGCGTCGTGTTTACGTCTGACAACGGTCCCGAGGGAGACGGCCTGAAGTCTCCCGGTCGTGGTTCGACCGGCGGGCTGCGCGGCCGCAAACGCGACATGCACGAAGGTGGCATTCGTGTCCCAGGCATCGTCCGCTGGCCGGGAAAAATCGCACCGGGTTTGAAGTGTGATGTGCCGGTCATCGGCAGCGATATGTTCCCCACGTTGCTGGCCATCGGCGGTGCTGAGTTGCCCCAAGATCGCACACTCGACGGCGTGAATATACTCGCCGCTTTAGAAGGATCGGCCATAAGACTCGCCCGTCCTCAGCCGCTATTTTGGAGATTGCACATGGCGCCCAATGCGAAATGTGCCATGCGTATCGACGATTGGAAAATTCTCGCCAACGCTGAACTGACGACGTTCGAGCTCTACAACCTCAAGTCCGATCCCAACGAAACCACGAACCTGGCAGGCCAAGAAACGGAGCGACTTGCCGCGCTGCGAGACCAACTCATCAAGCACAACACGACCGTCGACGCGGAAGGCCCCGATTGGTGGAAGCGCCTCAGTCCGAATGGCGGCCAGGCCAAGAAGCCGGACACCGGTAAGCCAGCGAACAAAGACAAACCGAAAAAGTCCTCCACCTGATAAGGAACGGAGTCGCAATGACCTCCCGATTCGAGCAGTGAGCCGATCGACAGAAAGGCGAGCGGCAGATAAGAACCTGCCACCGAAACCCGAAGCGTCAGTGAGGGACGGTCTCTCGCGGACACTTTGTGATGTTGCGCAGTAAATCCATTTAGACAGGGGGGTCTGTATTACAAAAGCCGAGGCTCCTGTGCGATGACCGGATCGCTTGGAGCAAAGTCTCTCTCCAGCCGAGGAAGGAGCCTCGTCATGCTTATGGTCATCAATGTTCTGCCCGGTCTCAATCGTTGCCTCAACGAGTTGGAAGTCACCGAAGCACAGGACTTCATGGTCGCTCGCATCATTGCGGCTGTCATCAATCACACCGGGCGGATGTCGGGGCTACAGGTGGGTGTTGACGGTGAACTGTCCCCCTGAAACGAGGCCACTCCGGGAGTGAGAATCCAGGGTGGCCGGAACCAAGGGAGGGCCGGAAATGCCATGCGGAAAGGCGGAGTGAGCGGAGGGCATTCTCCCCAAAGCTTCGAGAGGTCGAAGGTGAGCTGGGCAGGGGCAAGACGGTCGCCGAGGCTGTGAAGAAGAGAAGATCGGTGTGACGGAGCAGACCGACTACCGCTGGAAGAAGCGGTTCGGTGGTCTTCGGATGGACCAGGCGAAGCCGTTCAAGGAGCTCGAGAAGGAGAACTCTCGGCTCAAGCGGCTCCTGGCAGACGCGGAGTTAGATAAGGCAATCCTTCGGGAAGTCGCCGCGGGAAAAGTCCAGGCCCGGCGAAGCGACGGGAGGCGGTCGAGCACGTTCGTGGCGTGGTTGGCCTGTGCGTACGGTCGCGATGGATACCGCAGGATTACGGCCCTTCTGCACTGGGAGGGATGGCGGGTGAACCACAAGCGTGTGGAGCGGATCTGGCCTGAGGAGGGTCTGAAAGTGCCTCAAAAACAGCCCAAGCAAAGGCGGCTGTGGCTGAACGACGGGTCGTGCATCCGGCTGCGGCCGACGCATCGGAACCATGTGTGGAGCTACGACTTCGTGATGGACCGGACGTCCGATGGCCGCCCGATTCGGCTGCTGACGATCGTGGACGACTACACCAGGGAGTGTCTGGCGATCGACGTGGCCAAGACGCTCACGAGCGAGGACGTGCTGGAGCGGCTGAGCGACCTGTTCGTACGCCGGGGCCTGCCGGAGCACATCCGGAACGACAACGGCAGCGAGTTCACCGCGAGGAGCGTCCGGGAGTGGCTGGGGCGGGTGGGCGTGCAAACGCTGTCCATCGAGCCGGGCTCACCTTGGGAGAACAACACCCTCCGGCCGCACAGGGCTGGTCTATCTGAGCTGAGGGTGCATCCCTGACTTCAAAACTGGAATCGCACTGGGGGGCAGGTCGAGGGTGGCAGCGGTGTCATCGGGTAGAACGCGATGTCACTCTTCGGGGACACGGAGAGCGGCGCGTGCAGCAAGAAACTTTCGGAGCGGGTGGTGCGCGTTCAGGCCTCTCTGGCCCGCAAGGGCTTCAGCACGGGCGGCCGGCCCCCGTATGGCTTCGGTCGATGCGGCAGGCGACGCGCTGGAGGAGTTGCCGCCTGGCCGCAAGGTAAAGGAGGTTGGCTGCCACGTCATGTTCCTACCCAACGACATGAAGAAGATCGGGGTCTGGGTAAGGATTCTCGAATGGCTCGAGGCCAACTGGGGATACAAGCTGGTTGCTGAGCACCTCAACAAGCTTGGCATACCAGCGCCCGATGCCAATCGCGTGCGCGGCGGCTACAAGCTCGGCGGTCGCGTGTCGGGCAAGTGGAATCACACGACGATCCGGTCGCTCGCGATGAATCCCATCATCATTGGCCAGAAGGAATACGGGTGGTTCAGTCAAGGCCTGCATAACCGCATCGGGCTGAACGGGCCGCGAGAGGTGACGGATGACGAGCTCCTCGATGACGGCGCCGGCCGCGTCGTCGAGAACCATCCGGACGTGTGGATCCGGGCCGAATCTGGAGGAGGAGCGTTCTTCGATCCGGACCGTTGGCATCGGCTGCAAGCCAAACTTGCGGAGCATGGGGCTGCCCAGCGGTCAAAGCGACGGGCGTCGGATCCTGGTGCTTACCTGCTTGCATCGCGGGTTTTCGACCTGACCGACGGGTGCGGCTCCAATATGCAAGGCGCGGTTCGCAAGGATCGCGGAAAAGGGCTGCCTCTTTATCCCTGCGGCATCTACATGAATCGCCGTGGGCGGTGCCACCACAACACGGTGGATGCTGAAGCCCTTCTCAAGTTCACTGTCCGCACGATCGCGACGCTCGTGACCAAGGTGGGCGGCAAGGCGAAGCTGGAGGCAGCGGTCCGAAAGAGGCTCGAGTCGCTCATGACCGAGGCCCGATCGCCCGAGCAGTCGATCCGCGCTGAACTTGCGGCGAAAGTGGCACGGCTCCGGCGGCAGGTAGAGCAGGCGCCGCGGCTCATCCGCGAGGAAGAAGATGACGCCATGCGGGCGAAACTGCGAGCGGCTTCCCGCGAACTCGCCATGGAGCTTGCTGATGCCGAAGCAAGGCTGACCGAAATCGATGCCCGGTGCCCGCCGTCTCAGCCTGAAGATGTCGAAGCGGAGGTGCAGAAGGCGATGCACCTTTCAGAGCGGATCGAGAGCGTGTGCGGCGATCCCGTGGCCCGGGCTGAGGTGCCCAGGTTGCTCGAGGACCTGGGCGTCCGAGTCGGGCTGACGGTCCGGGCCGGCGCCCACGAGCGGCGGATTCTGCACGGCGGCACCATGGCGTTCGGCAATCGGCTGCTGCCGTGCCCGCTGCGCACAAGCGGCGGTAGGCCCATCGTGGGCGGTTTGCCATCGAAGAACGCCAACCACGATTGCTGTGGCAATTCCGACGGCCGCCGAGATCACGGCGGCCATGAAGAACACCGCGGCGGGGCTCGCGGCCCTGCCGGCGGCAGCACCGCCCCTTCTCGTCGAAGGGGCAAGTCGACCGGACCGAATGGCCTGTCACGGTGCGGCGGAGCCACGACGCCGGTCGATTCCGAAAACCCTCGTCAACCGTCGAGGACCGAACGGTTATCCATAGGAACTAGCGGCGGCCGGACTTGAACCGGCGACACCCGGCTTATGAAGCCGGTGCTCTAACCAACTGAGCTACGCCGCCCGGAGGAAAAACTATACACCGGCTCCGCAAGACGTGGAAGCCGGCGACGTCATGCCGGCAGAAAACGTCGGGGCGATAAAAAGCCGATCGGATGCCTCGTCCGACCCTCCGTCGCAAGGTCGGCCAGCACCTCGCCGATCACGCTGCAGAACTTGAAACCATGCCCGGAAAACCCAGCGGCCAGCGACACCCGTGGCTCGTCGGGATGCATGCCGAGCACGAAATGGGAATCGGGCGACATCGTGTACAGACACGCGGCATGACTCGTCTGCCGCCGCGACAGATCCGGCAGGTGCGCGGAGAGGAAGCCCTCGATGGACTCCTGTTCGACGGCGTCCACCTGCCGATCCACGATCGAGGGATCGGCCACCTCACGGCCGCCAGTGTGTTCGGCCACCTTCACCCCGCGGCCGTCGATCGCCGGGAAGCCGTAGAAAAAGCCAGCCACCGTGTCGAAGGCGAAGCATGGCATCGCGCCGACGGCATGACCTCCATCCCATGCGGTCGGGCCGTACCAAAAGAGGGACTTCCGCAGCACGCGAAACCCGATCGCCGGCAGTTGGAGCAGATCCGTGGCCCACGCGCCGGGGCACAGCACGAGGCGAGCGGTCGCGATCGGGCCGCGATCGGTGTCGACCACCAGTGACGAGGCCTCGGCTCGCCAGCCGCGCACTGCCACGCCCGATCGCAGGTCAGCGCCCGCCTTCATGGCCACCTCGGCGTGGGCCCTCACGCACTCCTCGACGAAGAGATAGCCGCCCCGAGGCTCGAAGGCGACGTCCCAGTGGGACGGAATCGCAAGTGTGGGCCAGCGGCGTGTGGCCTCGACGGCGGTAAGCCGCCTGAGGTCGAGGCCATGCACGTGGGCCGAGTGGTCCGCGCCGGCCACCAGGCCGCAGCCCGGCGGCCCCGCCATCACCAATCCCGATTCCACGATCAGCGATCGGCCGCTCTCGCGAGCCAAATCGTGCCACCATTCGTAGGCCCGCTCGACAAGCGGCACGTAGTCGGGATGCTCGTAGATAGCGAGACGAATCAGCCGAGTCTGCCCGTGCGAACTACCCCGGTCGTGTGCGATCGGAAACCGATCAAGGCCGAGCACCCGTGCGCCGCGGCGCGCCGCCTGGCAGGCCGCCGCCGCGCCCATACCGCCCGTCCCGACCACCACGACGTCGAACCGCTCCATGGCGCCTCCCCGGCACGCGGCCGTCAGCCCGTCCGTGCCGGGGCGAGCACGATCACGGCGCGACGGCCATCGGTGACGTAGGAATCCCCGGTCAGGTTGCGACGGGGCGCCGTCCGCGCCGCGGCCCCCACGCCGCCGACGTAGCCCGCGGCCGTGGCCCGACCGGCGAGCACGAGATCCTCGATCACGTAGTCGCGGGATTCGTCGACGTCGGGATCGATGCGATGGGTCGTCAGGTTCCAGGCCTTCGTCGTGAACCGCACCCCGATGTCACGGCTCACCTGCCCAACCCAGACCGGCTGGTCGCGGAAGGCGAGCCGCGTGAGCCAGAGCCGGAGGTGGATGCGATCGTTGACCGAGCCGCGGGTGCGCTGCAAGGCGATGTCCTGCGGACGTCCGAACAGGTGCAAGGCGCTGACCGGAGAGTAGCGGTAGTCGCTTCCCAGCAGGAACGCCCGCACGGTCTTCCAGCAGGTGGCCAGTGTGATCGTCTCGCTCTCGTCCCAGCGGGCCACGAAGGCGGCCAGCAGCATCTCGAAGTCACCGATCACCACAAGGTTGATCGGGTCGCCCAGCCGGCTGCCCGAGCGGTTGGTGGTCGCGGGGGGCATGGCCTCGAGCCGCCCATCGAGGGCGGCCAGAGCGACCGGCTCGACCGTGCCGGGCGGCACGAGCGACTCGAAGTCGTGTTGCATGTAGTCGGCCGCGATGCCGGGCACGGGGATCATGAAGACGAAATCGACCCGCGGCTCCGGGGCGGCGGCCTGGGACGAAATCTCGGCGTCGTCACGGCCGCCGAGCCGGGCGATCGCCTCGCGGATGTCACCCGCCGGCACGAGCCGCACCCGCACCGCCTTCGTGCCGAGGTCGAGCGTGGTGAACACGAAGCCTTCCGCGGTCGCCCCTGCCGGGATGGGTGCCAGCCGAAAGCCACGCTGCCGGAAGAGGTCGTCCATCCGGCGGTTGGCACGATGGGCCGTCACGAGCTTGAACGGCACGAGCAGCAAGAGCGGCAGGAACAGCCAGCCGAGCAGCCCGAACCCGGACAGCCGGCGCACGATCGAAAAGTGGGCCGCGGCTGCGGCTTCCAGAGGCGTGAAGTACCGCGGATCGATGCCGACCATCTGCAGCCGCAGCGACTCGTCGGAGCGGTTGGCGATCCGCAGGAACACCGGCTGGATGCCCCGCCGGGCGAGGTCGACGCCGAATAGTCGGCGGCTTTCCGTGCCGCCGAGCACCGCCGCCGTGACGACTGCCCGCTGATCCTCCCGCGTCTGGGCCCGGCTCATGAACCCCGCCTCCGCCGGATCGGGGAGGTAGGGCGTGATCACCAGGTGCCAGACGCGGCGGAAGACCGACGCGAACATGCGCGGAACGCCTGCGGCCGCGGGCTACTCGACGAGGTGGCAGGAGGCCTCGACGATGGCCCCGATCTTGTCGTCCGACAAACCGCCCTTGGCGATTGCGTGATTGGCCTTCACCTGCCCCCCCTTGTAGCAGACGACGGTCACGTCGGCGTCCGGGGCGATCTTAAACTCCGGCGGGCCGTTGGCCGCATCCTCGGGGACGACGAAAGCCACCCGCTTAATGCCATGCTTGGCCACGAAGTCGGCGGCCGACTTCTTCAGGCTGTCGGCGTCGGTGCCGATCATGTTGACAAAGGCGGTCAACTTGTCGCCGGCATGCTCCTCAAGTTCGCCCTCAAGTTTCTTGAGGAACTTCGCGAACTTCTCGTCGGCCGACCGGGCGAAGACCATGACCACGGGTCGCTGTCCCATCTTGCAGCGATAGCAGAGCGTCTTGCCGTCCGCCACGCCGTCATCCGGATTGCCGGTCACCTTCGTGACCGTGAAGGCGCCAACGGTGTCGCCCACCTGGGGGCCGCTGGTCACCTCGGCCTGGGCGGCCGCCACGATCCCGCACACGATCACCGCCACGCCACCCGTCACACGCAGAGCACGCATCGCTTTGAACTCCTTGAAAGGGCGGCGCGGGGCCGAGACTCGGGCCTCGGTCGCCTTCCGCATCTGCCAGCTCGAGCTGCCGAAAGTCGGCCGCCTCCGGAAACCACGGCGAA
>VGYP01000121.1 GCA_016872955.1 Planctomycetota bacterium | reverse complement strand
GTCCCACCGCAGGCCCCGCCGCGTGTAGAGCTCGTGGAGCGTGTCGGCACCGGCCGCGTTGATGATCGCCAGCCGGGGCACGCGGTCGATGAGGCCGAGCTTCCGGAGTTCGGCGAAGGCCTTGCCGAAGGCGCTGGAGTTGCCGAGATTGCCCCCCGGCACCAGGATCCAGTCGGGTGGCTCCCAGGCGAGAGCCTCCAGCACCCGGTACATGATCGTCTTTTGTCCCTCCAGGCGAAAGGGATTGACGCTGTTGACCAGGTAGATGCCGAGCTTGCCGGACACCTCCTTGACCCGAGCCATCGCGTCGTCGAAGTCGCCGGCGATCTGGATCGTGAGTGCACCGTAGTCCAGCGCCTGGGAGAGCTTGCCGTAGGAGATCTTCCCCGAGCCGATGAAGATGATCGCCCGCATCAGCCGTGTGACGGCACAGTAGACGGCCAGCGAAGCGCTGGTGTTGCCGGTCGAGGCGCAGGCGGCCCGCTTGGCCCCGATCATCCGGGCGTGGGTGAACGCCGCGGACATCCCGTTGTCCTTGAAGGATCCAGACGGGTTGAGTCCCTCGTACTGCAGGAACAGATTCCCGGGATGGACCCCCACGAACCCTGCCACGCCGTCGCTGGGCGAGAGAAGCGTTTGCCCCTCTCCGATCGTGACGACGCTCTCCCGCGGGGCGAAGGGAAGCAGCTCGTGAAAACGCCAGACGCCGCTGAAGGCCAGCGGATCGGCGCGTTGCATCCATTTTCGCTCGAAGAACTCGAACGAGTTCGGAGGCCGCAGCCGCTCCCAGTCGTATTCGACGTCGAGCAGGTTACCACAGGCCGGGCAGGCGGTGAGCACCTCGTCGACCGAATAGGTCGCCCCGCACTCGGGAGAGATGCACTGCTGAAAGGCACAATCGGTGCGGGAGGCGACGGCCACGCTGGGGCTCCGTGCGCCCCGGAGTCAGCAACCGAAGTCGGCGGAACGGGATGCGCTCCCGGTACGGGGCCCCGCCGACTCCCGTAAAGGTAGGTCAGCTTTCGGGTCGCAGCAAGCCGAACCTCGCTGGAGCCGAAGCGGCGAGAACACGCAAACGACTAACTGCCAGTTTGACAGGTCGGTGATGGCTCGACTAGTCTTCTGAAGGTCCGGTGGGGATGGAGCTTGCCGTCCAGGCATGGCGGCGGACAGCGGGTGACTCGATGAAAGTAGCCGATCTGAAGGCTTTCAAGGCCGCACTCGAAACGCTGCGGTCGCGCTTGCGTGGCGACGTCTCGACGATGGCAGACGCGGCCCTGCGCAAGACCCGTAGCGAGGCCAGCGGTGACCTCTCGAGCATGCCGATCCACATGGCCGACATCGGCACCGACGCGTTCGAGCAGGAGTTCACCCTCAGCCTGATGGCCACCGAAGAGGAGACCCTGGTACTCGTCGAGCAGGCGCTCGCCAAGATCCGCACCCGCACCTATGGAACCTGTGAGGAGTGCGACAGCGTGATCGCCAAGAAGCGACTCGAGGCGATCCCGTTCGCGCCGCTCTGCATCCGCTGCGCGGAGAAACTTGAACACGGGGCGGGGAGGCGGCCACGGCAGCCTCGCTGAGCTGTCGGCCTCCGATATCGCGTTGATGCAGACCGCGACCGGAAAGGCCAATGCATGCGGCTGAACGGCGGGAGGGGATTGTTCATCGCGCTGGCACTGGCGGCCACGGTCGTCGACCTGGCCACCAAGCGGGCCATTTTCGACCGGCTCGGCATGCCCGGCGCCGGCGACCGGCTCGTCCTGTTGCCCGGGGTCTTCGTGCTGGAAACGAACCTCAACGAGGGCGCCCTGTTCGGCATGGGGCAGGGCCTGGGCTGGTTGTTCGCAGCCATTTCGATCACCGCCTTGGCGGGCATCGTGGCGATGGTGTCCAGGCCCTCCACCCTCCGTAACACCTGGCTGCTCGTGGCCATGGCGCTGATCTGTGGCGGCATCGTCGGTAATCTCTACGACCGGCTGGGCCTGCCCGGACTCTCCTGGCATGCCCCGCTGGAGCGGATGGGCGAACCGGTGCGGGCCGTTCGCGATTGGATCCACGTCGCGGTGCCCGGCGTCATCGACTGGCCGATCTTCAACCTCGCGGACTCGTGGCTGGTGATCGGTGCCGGCATGCTGCTGCTGACATCGCTCGGACCCAGCGCTGCGAAGGCCGATCGCCCAGTCAAACCCGCCCAGCCGGACCGCGGAGGAAGCGCTGCCCCATGAACCTGTCACCGTCACCGGAGCCGGGCGATGAACGGCTGGCCGCGGCGATCGCCGCGGCGCGGCTGGCGGCCGCCGAGACCCTGCGCTGGTTTGGCAGCCCACGACTCGCGGTCGAAAAGAAGGCCGACGCCTCGCCCGTCACGCAGGCGGACCGGGCCGCCGAGGCGATCCTGCGGCAGGAGCTGCTGGCCGCCTTTCCCGAGGACGCGTTTCTGGGCGAGGAGACGGGGGCGACGCCCGGCCGTTCGGGCTACGAATGGGTCTGCGATCCCATCGACGGCACGAAGTCGTTCGTGCGGGGCGTGCCGCTCTATGCGACGCTCGTCGGATGTCGTCAGGCCGGCCGCGGCATCCTCGGGGTGATCGCCATCCCAGCCCTCGACGAAATGGCGTATGCCGCCGTCGGGGGCGGTGCCTGGCACGTCCGCGGTGACGCCGCCGTCGTGCCCGCGCGGGTGTCCGACCGCGGTGGGATCGCCGACGGGCTCGTCTGCTCGAGCGACTTCGTCGACTTCGGCCGATGGTCGGCGGGGTCGGCCGCGGGCGTCGCCGCCCGTGGCCGTCTCGATGCCGCGGCCGGGCTCGTCCGCACTTGGGGCGACGGCTACGGCTATCTGCTGGTCGCCACGGGGCGTGCCGAGGTCATGATCGATCCGCGGCTCAACCCCTGGGATGCCGCCGCCGTCGAGGTGGTGGTGACGGAGGCGGGAGGTCGTTTCAGCGACTGGCACGGCCGGCCGAGGATCGACGCCGGCGACGGCGTCGCCACCAACGGCCTCGTGCACGACGAGGTGCTGCGGATCGTCGGGGCTGGTGGCTGATCAGCCGCCGGCCGCCGCCGGCAACTGCATGTCCTCGGTCAACTCCTCCAGGGCAGCCCGCAATCCAAGGTCGTCGAGGGCGGCGGGGCGGATGCCGCGGATCACCCGGCGGCCGTCCTCGATGCCCTTGGCCAGACAGTCGACGACCGAGTTCACCGCGGCTTCGGGCGTCTCTGGCAGCCCGGCCTCGCACAGACCCTCCAACACCATCTGGGAGGCCACTGCCTATTGGATGAGTCCGTCGTGGCACTCGTAGCAGAGCAGTTGCCTTTCCGCCTCCGGCACGTCGAGCAGGCTCCACAGCAGGCGTTCCCGCTCGGCCAGGCTGGACGCGGCGGTACGGAACTCGGTGACGTCGAGCACCGTGCCGATGAAGCCGCCGACTCGGCCGGCTGACACGGACGGAGGCCGCGAAGGCGAGGATGAGCGAAGCTTCGATCACGCGGGATGCCGGGCGCTCAGCCCGGAGCACAGGAGATCAACAACGTGGACTCCAGCCGGACGAGAAGCGTCGGTCATGAACGCCGCTCAAGGGCCCGCTTGGTCACGCTCCGACGGTAGCCGAACATGAACCACAGGCTCGGCCACGAGAAAAGCAGCCGGGTCACCAGCCCCCACGGCCCCGGCTTGTGCTCGTATTCGATGTGCTCGCGGACCTCGGTCCGACCATCCGGCAGCGGGAGGAAGGTGTGGGTGTGCTCCCACTTCGCCGCCGGCCCCGCCGCCTGCACGTCGGTAAACCCTCGTTCCGACACGTTCCGGTGGACCGCCTTCCACCGCAGTGGCAGAGGACCGACCCAGAGGGTGAACTCCGACACGCTTCCCTCGCCGAGCGGCTCGATCGAATGCAGTTGGACGATCGTCGGCGGCGGCGTGAGCCTGCGGAGGGCGGAGGTGTCGCGGTGGAACTCCCGGACGGCCTCTGGAGAGGCGGCGACCACGAAGGAATAGTCGAACACGGGCATGGTCGAGATGTGTACCACAAACCGCATCGCCGGCCGCCACGCGCGAGCCAGCGTGCCGCCGCCGCCGCGAGATTCGGCCCGTCCCGGTCGCGGGGTTGCGAAAAACGGGCAGTCGGGTAACGTTTGAAATGTTTCCCGCTCCTTTCACGAGGTTTTTCGGTGGCACGTTCCTGTCAAGTCTGTGGCAAGGGTTTCTCCCTTGGCAATCAGGTCACCACGCGCGGCAAGGCGAAATACCTCGGCGGTGTCGGCACGAAAATCACGGGCATCAGCCGCCGCAAGTTCAAGCCCAACCTCCAGCGGCTGCGGGTGACGGTCGGCAACGGCACCAACACGACGGTGCTCGTCTGCACGCAATGCATCAAGGGGGGCAACATCACGAAACTGGTCAAGCGGAAGCCCTTCCATCTGCCGAAGGTCGAGAAGGTCAAGCCCGCGGCGGAGGAAGCGGTGCCCGCCGGGCCGCGTGCCCGTCCGTGAGGCGGCCACCATCCAGGTCGTTTCGTCCCGTGATCCGCCTCGCGGCCCCATGAGCCTCTCCCTCCAGGACGTCTCCAAGGTCGGCCTGCTCGCCCGGCTGGCGCTCACCGAGGCCGAGGTGGAGCGGATGACCGGCGAACTCTCCAAGATCGTGGAGTTCGTGTCCCAGCTCTCCGCCCTCGACACGGCGACGGTCGAGCCCCTCGCGCACCCGCTTGAAACGCGCAACGTGTTCCGGGAGGACGAGCCCCAGCCGTCGCTGACCCCGGAACAAGCGCTCTCCAACTCGCCCAACCACGACGGGGCGTGCTTCCTCGTGCCCGCCGTGCTCGGCGAGTCCGGAGCGGCGTGACTCCGCGAGGCTCGCGTCCATGACGATTGTCGCCCGCTCCGCCGTCGAACTCGTGGCCGCCGTGCGGACGGGCGAACTCTCCGCCACGGCCTGCGTCGAGGCCTTCCTCGGCCGGATCGCGGCCGTGGATGGCCACGTGAATGCCTTCCTCGCGGTGAGCCGCGAGCGGGCGCTCGAGCAGGCCGCGGCGATCGACGGCCGGCGGGCCGCGGGGCGGCCACTCGGCTCGTTGGCCGGCCTGCCGGTGGCGGTCAAGGACGCGCTGTGCACGACGGACATGCCCACCACCTGTGCCTCGAAGATGTTGGCCGGCTATCGCCCTCCCTACGATGCCGAGGTGGTCGGCCGACTGCGGCGGGCCGACGCGGTGATCGTCGGCAAGACCAACATGGACGAGTTCGCGATGGGAGGCTCGAACGAGAACTCCGCGTTCGGTCCCGTCCGCAATCCCTGGGACCTGTCGCGGACGCCGGGCGGCTCCAGCGGTGGGTCGGCCGCCTGCGTGGCCGCCGACATGGCCCCCGTGGCGATCGGCTCGGACACCGGCGGTTCGATCCGCCAGCCTGCCGGCCTCTGCGGAATCACCGGGCTGAAGCCGACCTACGGCCGAATCAGCCGCCGCGGGCTGGTCGCCTTCGCCTCGAGCCTGGACCAGATCGGCCCGATGGCCCGATCGGCCGCCGACTGCGCCTTGGTGCTGGAGACGATCGCCGGTCACGATCCGGGTGACGCCACGTCGCTCGGCGATGCCGTGCCTGGGTATACAACACTGCTCGACGAGCCGTTGGCGGGGCTTCGGATCGGCCGCGTTAAGACCCACTTCGGCCCCGGACTGGACCCGGCAGTGGCCGAGGGCGTGGAGCAGGCGTTCGCCACGTTCGAGGCCGCGGGCGCGACGATCCACGAGGTCGAACTGCCGCACGCGGACTACGGCATCCCCACTTATTACCTGATTGCACCGTGCGAGGCATCGAGCAACCTGGCCCGTTACGATGGCGCGCACTATGGGCATCGGGCCAAGCCCGACGGGGGGCATCGGGCAGCCGCCGGAAACGGCCGGCAGCACGAGCCGGCGGCCGCCGGAGGCTTCGATTCACCGCTCGTCGAGATGTACTGCCGCAGCCGGGCGGAGGGCTTCGGGCCCGAGGTGAAGCGACGCATCATGCTCGGCACCTATGCGTTGTCGGCAGGCTACTATGACGCCTTCTACGCCAAGGCGCTGCGGGTCCGGCGACTGATCCAGCAGGACTACCTGACGGCCTTCCAGTCGGTCGACCTGATCGCCGGACCGGTCTCGCCCACGCCGGCCTTCAAGCTCGGCGAGAAGACCGGCGACCCGCTGGCGATGTACCTCGTCGACATGTATACGGTGGGCACGAATCTCGCCGGCATCGGCGGCATCTCGTTTCCGTGCGGCTTCACCCCCACCGGCCTGCCGATCGGCCTCCAACTGCAGGGGCCGGCACTGTCCGAGCCGCTCCTGCTGCGAGCGGCCCACCGCTACCAGCAGCTCACCGAGTGGCACATCCGTCGCCCGGCACTTCCCGCCTGAATCCTCCTGCGCTATGACCAGTCGGCCCGCCGCTTCCGAGCCTTACACGACCGTCATCGGCCTCGAGGTGCACGTCCAGCTGCAGACGCGGACGAAGCTCTTCTGCGGCTGCCCCACGACCTTCGGGGCAGCTCCCAACACGCAGGTCTGCCCCACCTGCCTCGGACTCCCCGGATCACTGCCCGTGATGAACCGGCAGGCCTTCGCCTTGGCTTTGCGGGCGGCGCTCGCGCTCAACTGCCGGATCGCGACCTTCACGAAGTGGGACCGCAAGAACTACTTCTATCCCGACCTCCCCAAGGGCTATCAGATCAGCCAGTACGATTTGCCCTTTTCGGCGGACGGTTGGCTGGAGGCGGCCGACCCCAAGGGGGCCTTTGCCCGGCGGGTAGGGATCATCCGTGTGCATCTCGAGGAAGACGCCGGCAAGAGCATGCACGATGAGGCCGCCGGCGTCGCCGACAGCCGGATCGACCTCAACCGCGCCGGCACGCCCCTCTGCGAGATCGTCACCCAGCCCGATCTGCGGAGCCCCCAGGAGGCCCGCGTCTGGCTCAACGAACTGAAGCTGCTGCTGGTCTACCTGGGCGTCAGCGACTGCAACATGCAGGAGGGCAGCCTGCGGGTGGACGCTAACGTGAACCTGCACATCCTGCGACCGGACGGGTCGCTCGCCAAGACGCCGATCGTCGAGATCAAGAATATGAACTCGTTCCGCTCGGTGGAGCGCGCGCTCGCCTACGAGGCGTCCCGGCAATGGGAGGAATGGCAGGCGACCGGCGCCGAACTCGGCTCCGCTCCCAAGCAAACCAGGGGCTGGGACGATCCGGCGGGAGTGACCCGCGGCCAACGACACAAGGAGGAATCGAGCGACTACCGCTACTTCCCCGAACCGGACCTGGTGCCGGTGACGGTTTCGGCCGAGCAAATAGCCGAAGTGCGGGCGGGCATGGGCGAGCCGCCGGGCGAGCTGCGGGCACGGCTGGCCGACCGCTGGCGAATCTCAGACTACGATGCCGATGTGCTGGTCAATCAGGGACGGGATCTCGTCGCCTGGTTCGAGGCGTTGGCAACGCTGACCGATGACGGCAAGGTGGCGAGCAACTGGATGCAACAGGATGTGCTTCGCACCCTCAACGAGCGCGGGGGCACGATCGCCGGGTTTCCCGTCACCCCGACCGCGGTCGCCGACATCATCGGCCGGATCACCCGAGGCGAGTTCGACACCAGCCGCGGGCGGGAGATTTTCGCCGCCGTCCTGGAGACCGGCCGCAGCGTGGCGGACGTCGTGGCAGCGATGGGCATCGCCGCCGTCGGCGACGACGAACTCGAGTCGCTCTGCCGGGAACTGCTCGCCGCCAACCCTAGGATCGTGGCCGACGTGCAGGGGGGCAAGGAGCAGGCCGCCAGCGGCCTCATCGGGCAGGCGAAGAAGAAGAACCCGAATGTGAACCCGGCCAGGGTTCGCGAAAAGTGTCTCGACCTGATCCGGCGGGGCTAACGGCCCGTGGCGAGCCATGAACGTCCCAAAGGCGATTTGCGAGTGGGGTCAATTACGTCGATTGAATCGAAGCATTTGTTCGAATGAATCGCACGCTTTGTTATGTCAATTCCCTCAAACGCACCACTTCCCGAAGCCACCACGCTCATTACAGGCCCTCGAGCCACAGGTAAAACCTATCTCTCCCAAGCTCTCTTCCCTACGCATCGTCGCATCTCGCTCGCGCTGCCCAGCGACGCTGCCCGAGCCCGACTTGACCCCGCAGCTTTCCTCGCGGGCATTCTGCCTCCCGCGATCGTCGACGACGTCCACCTCGCCCCTCGTCT
>VGYP01000120.1 GCA_016872955.1 Planctomycetota bacterium | reverse complement strand
TCGTCTACGAGATCGCCAACATGTCGTATCGGCCGGGGCAGCCCTTCGTGGGATCAAGCGCCTTCGCCCACAAGGGCGGCATGCACGTGCACGCCGTCGCCAAGGTAGCCGCCTCCTACGAACACATCCCGCCCGAGGCCGTGGGCAACTCCCGCCGCGTCCTGGTCAGCGAGCTCTCCGGCCGCTCCAACATCGCGGCCCTGGTCACCCGGCCCGACGTGAAGAACGACCGGCCGCTGCTCGACCGCGTGCTGGCGGAGGTCTGTCGACTCGAGAACGAAGGCTGGCAGTTCGAGGCGGCCACCGCGTCGTTTGACCTGCTCGTCGACCGCCTGGCGGGTACCTTCCGGCCGCTGTTTACCCGCGACTCCTACAACGTCGCCGTGGAAAGCCGCGGCGACGGCGACGTCCGCACACTGGCCACGGTCAAACTGCTTGTGGCCGGCGGGCCGCGGCACGAGGTCGCCGAAGGTGACGGTCCGGTCAACGCGCTCGACGCCGCCCTCCGCAAGGCCCTCGAGCCGGTCTATCCGGCACTGGCGCGGATGCACCTGGTCGACTACAAGGTGCGGGTGATCAACGCCCAAGAAGGCACGGCCGCCAAGGTTCGCGTCTCGATCGAGAGCACCGATGGCGAGCGTGTCTGGGGCACCGTGGGCGTGAGCGAGAACGTGATCGAGGCTTCCTGGCTCGCCCTGGCCGACGCCTTCCACTTCTTCCTGGCGAGCGTTGGCTGACGGCCGGCGGTCGAGGGATGGCTGCCGCCACGACGATCGCGTCCACCATGCCTAACGCGTCTAGCACGACCAGCCCGACCATTCCGGTGGGATTCATCGGCACGGGGCTGATGGGCTCGGCGATGGCCAGCCATCTCCTCGCCGCCGGCCACCCGCTGCACGTCCATACCCGCACGAAGGCCAGGGCCGAGCCGCTCGTGGCCGCCGGCGCGGTCTGGGAGGAGTCACCGGCGGCGGTCGTGGCCGCGGCCGACGTGGTGATCACTATGCTCGGTTTCCCGACCGACGTGGAGGAGGTCTATCTGGGCGGCACCACGCGCGTCCCTCTCGGTCGGGGCCTCGTCGGGGCCGCGCGGCCCGGCGCGCTGCTCGTCGACATGACGACTTCGAGCCCGGAACTGGCGGTGCGGATCACCGCAGCGGCGGCGGCCCGGGGCATCGCCGTCCTCGATGCGCCGGTGTCGGGCGGCGACGTGGGCGCGAGGGCCGCCACGCTCACGATCATGGTCGGCGGTGACGAGGCCGCCTTCGAGCGGGCTCGGCCGCTGTTGGCGAGCGTGGGGCGATCGGCGACCCTGCTCGGGCCGGCGGGCGCGGGTCAGCGGTGCAAACTCGCGAATCAGGTCGCGGTGGCGGTGGGCATGGTGGCCTGGTGCGAGGCGCTCGCCCACGCGGCGGCCGGCGGGCTCGACCCCACGCTGGTACAGCAGGTGATCGGCGCGGGCGCGGCGGGCAGTTGGGCGCTGGCGAACCTTGCGCCCCGCGCGTTGGCCGGTGATATGGCACCGGGCTTCCTGGTGCGCCATCTCCTCAAGGACATTCATTTGGCCCGTGCGTCGGCCGCGGTAAGCGGCGTCACGTTCCCGGGCCTCGATCTCGCCGAACGGCTCTACGAGTCCCTGGCGACCGCCGGCCATGCCGACGACGGCACCCAGACCCTCTACGCGGCCTACGTCCGGCCCGCGGAGGGCGGAGGTGCTCGCTGACGGCCGGCTACGGCGGGAGGTGGATAGGGGGTTGGTTCCGATTTCGGCTACGCTTTCGGGTTTTCCCGACGACGACACCATGACCGAACTCGCCAAGCATTACGACCATCGGGCCGCCCAGGACCGCTGCCGCGGCCTCTGGGACGCTGCCCGGGCCTGGCACGCGGAGCCCCCGCCGTCGGGCAGCCCTCCGACGCGTGTCTTTTCGATCGTCATCCCGCCGCCGAATGTCACCGGCGCGCTGCACCTCGGCCACGCCCTCAATAACACGCTCCAGGACATCCTGGTGCGGGCCCGGCGGATGCAGGGCTTCCGCACGCTCTGGATGCCCGGCACCGACCACGCCGGAATCGCCACGCAGGCGGTGGTGGAGCGGCGGCTGTTGGAAGAGGAGAAGCGGTCGCGGCACGACCTCGGCCGCGAGGCCCTCGTGAAGCGGATCTGGGATTGGAAGGAGCAGTACGAGAAGCGAATCCTCGGGCAGCTGCGCGACCTGGGTGCCAGCTGCGACTGGGACCGGACGCGGTTCACGCTCGACGAGCAGTGCGCCCGGGCCGTCCGCGAGGCGTTCTTCCGGCTCTTCCAGCGGGGCCTCGTCCGCCGCGGCAAGCGGCTGGTGAACTGGGACACGTTCCTCCAGACGGCCGTCAGTGACGACGAGGTCTTCCATGAGGAAGTGAAGGGCCACTTCTGGCACATTCGCTACGACGTGATCGACCCGCGGCCCGGCGAGCCGCGGAGCGTGACCGTCGCCACGACCCGGCCCGAGACGCTACTCGGCGACACCGCCGTCGCCGTCCATCCCGAGCCGGCCGCCGCCCTCGACGCCGCCGAGCACGACCTGCGTGGCCGGCGGGCGGCCGCGGCCGCCAAGGAACAGCCTGCCCTCGACGCGGCGCTCGAAGATCTGGCGAGCCGACGCCGTGACCTGCTCGCCGGGCTCCAGACGCTCGCCGCCATGGCCCGCGACGGTCGGCGGGTGCGGCTGCCGCTACTGGGCCGCGAGATCCCGCTCGTGGCCGACGAGTGGGCCAAGCCGGAGATGGGCAGCGGCTGCGTGAAGATCACGCCCGCCCACGATCCCAACGACTACGACGTCGGCCTGCGGCGCGGACTACCGATGATCAACATCCTGGAGCCCGACGGTAGGCTCAACGCCGAGGCGGGACGGTACGTCGGGCTGACGATCCGTCAGGCCCGCGACCGCGTCGTAGCCGACCTCGAGGCGGCCGGGCATCTCGAGCGGGTGGAAGACCGGGTCATCGACCTGGCCCATTCCGACCGCTCGAAGACACCAATCGAGCCCTATCTGGCCGACCAATGGTTCATCCGGATGGCCGAACTGGCCCAGCCGGCGGTCGAGGCGGTGGCTGAGGGCCGCATCAGGATCGTGCCCGAGCGGTACGCGAAGGGCTACCTCGATTGGCTCTCCGAGAAACGGGACTGGCCGGTGAGCCGCCAGCTCTGGTGGGGCCACCGCATCCCGATCTGGCACGTCGCCGGCGTCACAGAGGCCGACCTGGTGGCGGCCTTCGCCGGACGCGACACCGTGGCCTGGCGGAGTGACGGGGCGGCGGGCTGGTTCCTCTGCTGCAGCGACGAGTCGCTGGGCGTCGACACGATCGCCGGCGTGACGCACAGCCGCGACCCCGACGTGCTCGACACCTGGTTCTCGTCGGCGCTCTGGCCACATTCCACGCTCGGTTGGCCCGCCGACACGCCCGAACTCGCCTGCTTCTACCCGACGAGCACGCTTGTCACGAGCCGCGACATCCTCACGCTCTGGGTGGCACGGATGGTGATCATGGGCGTGTTTGACACCGGGCAGATCCCCTTCCGCGAGGTCTCGATCCATCCCAAGATCCTCGATCGCTACGGTGAGACGATGAGCAAGAGCAAGGGCAACGGCGTCGATCCGGTCGACGTGATCGACGCACTCGGTGCCGACGCGCTGCGGTTCGCCCTGGCCGGCATGGCGACTGAGACACAGGACGTGCGGATGCCGGTCGACTTCCAGTGCCCCGGCTGCGGTCACCTGCTTGAGCAGACGCTGCACAACCGCACCAAGGCCCGCCTTGAGTGTCCCGCCTGCCACAGCCCCTTCCGCACCCAATGGGCCACGACCGCCGCCGACCTCGCGTTGCCGAGGGGGCCGGCGGTCAGCGAGAAGTTCGAGGCGGGCCGTAACTTTTCCAACAAGCTCTGGAACGCGACCCGCTTCGTGCTCATGAACCTCGAGGGCTTCACGGCAAAGCCACTGACCGCCGCCGACGTGCTCCGCGAGGCGCCGCTGGAGGACCGCTGGCTGGCCAGTCGTCTGGCCAGCGTGGCCGCCGAGGCGACGCGGGCGATCGACGAGTATCGCTATGCCGAACTCGCCCGGCTGCTCTACGCGTTTGCCTGGGACGAGTTCTGTAGCGCCTACCTCGAACTCTGCAAGGCTCGACTGGCCGCTCCGGCCCGCCGCGATCGGGCGTGTGGCATGCTGCTGGCCGGCCTCGACACGATCCTGCGGCTGCTGCATCCGGTCATGCCCTTCGTCACCGAGGAGATCTGGCAGCACCTCCGCGCGGCCACCGGCGGCCGCCGGCTCCCGTGGGACGACGCCTCCGCGCCGCTCTCCGAGACGATCATGACCGCCCGCTGGCCCGCACCACCGGCCGCCTGGTCCGACCCGAGGACCGAACGGCAGTTCGGCACCTTCCTGGCCGTGGTGGGGGCCATCCGTGAGATTCGGGCGCGGCAGAACGTGCCCCCGCGCACCCGCGTGCCCTGCGCGATCCGGGCCCCGGCCGACCTCACGGAGCTACTCGACCCGATGCGGGCCTCGATCGAGTCGATGGCCACGGTGTCACTGACCGACTTCGGACCGGCCGCGGCCGCCGCCCCCGGCTCGGCCGCCGCGGGTGTCGCGGGCTGCGAGGTGTTTCTCGACCTTGCCGAACTCGTCGACGTCGACGCGGAGATCACCCGCCTGGAGAAGGACAACGCCAAGACCGAGGGCTTCATCACGGCCAAGCGGGCCAAACTGGCCAACGAGCGGTTCACTGCCCGGGCCCCGGCCGACGTGGTGGCGGCCGAGCGAGCCCAGCTGGCCGAACTCGAGGATCGGCTGGCCAAGGCCATCGCGACGCTGGCCGGCCTGAAGTCCCGCCAGGGAAAGGCCCCGGGCTGATCCCGGCCCGCCGCTGGAGTAGACTTTTGAGGCGGTCGGACGCAGACGGATGGACGCGTCGGACTTCCCGGTCCAGGAGCAGGTGTGATGGGCGTCCAGATGGAACTCTCGCGGATCATCATCAGCGAGATCGACGATCAGCAGGTGGTCTACCTCACCGAGGTGGACGGCCATCGCACGTTCCCGATCATCATCGGGCTCTTCGAGGCGACAAGCATCGACCGGCGGGTGAAGCACCACCAGAGCCCGCGTCCCCTGACCCACGACCTGCTCGTGGCCGCCGTCGAGATGCTCGGCGGCGAGTTTCAGGACGTCGTGATCTCCGAACTCAAGGAGCACACCTACTACGCGGTGATTCGCGTACTCAAGGACGGTGAGGTGGTGGAGATCGACGCCCGCCCATCCGATGCCATTGCGGTGGCCGTCACCTGCGAGCCCAATCTGCCGATCTACGTCGCCGAGGACGTGCTCGAGAGCGTGCTCGGGTAGCGCGGTCAGGCCGGCGCCGCCGACCGTTCACGGCCGCCTAGCAGGCCGAACGCCGTCCGCAGCACGGCCAGCGCCTTGGCACCGTGCTCGGCCGCCACGATCACGTTCAGCCGCACCTCGCTGGTGTTGACGAGGTCGATGTTGATACCGGCTTCCGTGAGCGGCTGGAAGAGGCGGTCGGCCAAACCCGCGTGGCTGCGGATGCCGACGCCGGTGATCGACAACTTGGCCACGTGGGGGACGTCGGCGACGCGGGCCTGGCGGGCGGCAGCGATGGCCCGGGCGGCCGCCCCGGCCTTCTCGGCCTCCGTCGCCGGGACGGTGAAGGAGATCTCGGCCCGGCCATCGCGGGGATGGCTCTGGACGATCATGTCGACGAACAAACCCGCCCGGCCAGCCTCGTCGAACACGTCGGCCGCCACGCCCGGGGTGTCGGGCAGATCGAGCAGCGTGACCAGCGCCTGCGACGAGTCGAGCACGCAGTCCTCGACGGCGAGGTCCTCCATGCCCTCCAGTCGCCGCACCACTTCGAGTGGGCTCGGCTTGGGCCCGTGCTCCTGGGCGTCGCCCGCCTCGCCGGGTGTGGGCTGGTCGAGGCCGAAGGCGGCGTGCACGGCGGCCACCGCGGCGGCGGCGTCCGCCCGGCCGACAAGGACGGAGATCTTGATCTCGCTGGTGGTGATCATGCGGACGTTGATCGCGGCGTCGGCCAGGGCGCGGAACATCCGCCCGGCAACGCCCTCCTCGCGGGCCATCCCCACGCCCACCGCCGACACCTTGGCCACGCCGTCGTCGTGCGACACGCCGCCCGCTGCGAGGGCGGCGGCCACCTTCCGGCTCGACTCGACCGCCTCTTCGAGGTCGTCGCTGGGAACCGTGAAGGAGATGTCGGCCCGCCCGTCGTGGCCGACGTTCTGCACAATCATGTCGACCGCGATGCCGGCGGCCGCCAACGCCGAGAACAGCGTGTGGCTGGAGCCCGGCTGGTCTGGCACGCTCTCCACCGTGATCCGGGCCTCATCGCGGGCCAGCGCCACGCCGCTGGCCGGACGGGGCTTCGCTCGGTCGGCCGGCAGGATCATCGTGCCGGGCACGTCCTTGAAGCTCGACCGCACCATCACGGGCACACCGAACTTCTTGGCGAACTCGATCGATCGAGGGTGCATCACGCCGGCCCCCAGGCTGGCCAGCTCCAGCATCTCGTCGTAGGCGATCGACGAGAGCCGCCGGGCCACCGGCAGGATGCGGGGGTCGGTGGTGTAGATCCCGTCGACGTCGGTGTAGATCTCGCACAGGTCGGCCCCCAGCACCGCGGCCAGGGCCACGGCGGTGGTGTCGGAGCCACCCCGGCCGAGCGTGGTGATGTTGCCGTGCTGGTCGATGCCCTGGAAGCCGGCCGCGATCACGATGGCACCGCCGTCGAGCAGCGTCCGTACCTGCGCGGTGGAGATCGAGTTGATGCGGGCCCGACCGTGCCGGCTGTCGGTGCGGATGCCGATCTGAGAGCCGGTCAGGCTGACGGCCTGGTGGCCTAGCGACTGCACGGCCATCGCGAACAGCGCCACGCTCACCTGCTCGCCAGTGGAGAGCAGCATGTCCATCTCGCGAGCGCTCGGCCGCGGCGTGATCTGGCCCGCCAGCTCGATCAAGTGGTCGGTCTGGTGCCCCATGGCACTCACCACGACCACCACGCGGTCGCCGGCCTGATGCCGCGCCACGGCCTTGGCCGCTGCTGCCTTGATTTTCTGCGGATCGGCGACGCTCGTGCCGCCGAACTTCTGCACCACCAGTGCCATCGCTGCCTCAGCTGTTTCGGACGTCGCCCCGTCGCCCCAAAAACTCCCACATCAGCGTCCAGCCCGGCAGGACCGAGTCCCCGGCGGCGGCGGCTGACGCCTCATGATAGGCGGTCTGTCGGCCCGCTCGGACGCCCGTGCCGGCCATCACGAAGGGCACCGCCCCGCGGGAGTGGGCCTTGGTCGCGATGAACGTCGGATGGTCCGGGCAGACCAGGATGCGGTGCTCGCCCGTCGCGGCCAGATGGGCCGCCACAGGGGCGACAATCTTCTCGTCGATCGCCTCGATCGCCTGGACCTTGGCCGCCGCGTCGCCCTGGTGGCTGGCCTCGTCGGGCGCTTCAACGTGCACGCAGACTAGGTCGCTCGTGGCGAACTCCGCGATCGCCGCGCGGCCCTTGGCGGCGTAGTCGGTGTCGAGATAGCCGGTCGCACCGACCACGTCCCGACGCTTCCAGCCGGCCAGCGCGGCCAGGCCGCGGAGCAGGTCGACCGCCGTGATCATCGTTCCTGAGCAGCCATATCTCGCCATGAACGGCTCGAAGGCCGGGGCCCGGCCGGTGCCCCATAGCCAGACGTGGGTGGCCGGCCGCAGTCCAGCGGCGACCCGTCGGCGGTTGACCGGGTGATCGGCCAGCCAGTCAGCGCTTTTGGCCATGATCTCCGTGAGGAGCCGGCTGCCGGTGCCGCGCGGAAACTGGTCCACGACCGGCTTGTCCATCAGGTCGTGCGGCGGCGTCGTGCGGAGATCGGGCCCGAGCGGGGAACCGGCGGCCGAGTCTTCGGCCGCCTGCACGCCACAGGTGCCGTTGCCGCGGTACAGCAGCAGGTTGCGGTAGCTCACACCCGGCGTGAACCGCCAGGCGGCGACGAGCGCGGGAAAGTCGGCGGCCAGGCCTCCCTGGCAGGCAGCCAGGAGCTTGGTCGACTCCGCGGTCGTGATATGGCCGGCGGTGAAGTCCTCCATCAGATGGTCCCGGATCGTGACCAGGTTGCACCGCACGGCCAGGTCCCGAGGACCGAGTGTGATGCCCTGAGCCGCGGCCTCGAGCG
>VGYP01000119.1 GCA_016872955.1 Planctomycetota bacterium | reverse complement strand
GCCATGGCCCACGCGCTCGGCGAGAACCTGATCCACCGGGCGGCCGAGGTGCACCTCAAGGAGCGGCGGAAGCTGGTCGTGGTGCCGCGCGAGACGCCCCTCTCGCTCCCGCAACTGAAGAACATGCAGGCGATCCACGAGGCGGGGGCGGTCGTGCTCCCGGCAGCGCCCGGCTTCTACGCCCGCGCCGAGACCGTGTCCGACCTCGTCGATTTCATCGTCGCTCGTGTCTGCGACCAGTTGGGCGTCGCCAACGCGCTGGTCCGCCGCTGGGGCACGGAGGGATGATGGCCGCATCGACGATCGCCGTCGCCGAGTCCGCGGCCGCCGGTGAGCAGCCACCGGCCTCCGCATCGCGGTTGCGGACCTATCTGGATCTGGTCCGCTTCAGCCACACGATCTTCGCCCTGCCCTTCGCGGCGGTGGCGACCCTGATCGCGATCCGCTTCGGCGGTGACGGCCGCTGGTCGACGGCCGAGCCTTGGTCGCTCGTCGGGCCGCTGGCAGGTATCCTGGCCTGCATGGTGGCGGCCCGCACCGCGGCCATGGCCTTCAATCGGCTGGTCGATCGTGCCATCGACGCCGACAATCCGCGCACCGCCGGCCGCCACTTGCCACGCGGTGCGGTCGGTACGGGCGAGGTGCTCGGACTAGTGGTCGTCTCGGCCGCGGCCTTCGTCGCGGCCACGCTCCTGTTCCTTCCCAACTGGCTCCCGCTAACGCTCTCGCTGCCGGTGCTGGCGTGGCTGCTGGGCTACTCGTTCGCCAAGCGGTTCACGTCGCTGTCGCACGTCTGGTTGGGTGCCGCCCTGGGACTCGCGCCGGTGGCGGCGTGGATCGCACTACGGGGGGAGACGCTGCTCCGCGATCCCGTGGATGCGTTGCCCGCCGCAATCCTCGGCCTGGCCGTGACCGCGTGGGTAGCCGGTTTTGACATCATCTACGCCTGTCAGGACGCCGCCTTCGACGCCGCCCGCGGCCTGCACAGCGTGCCGGCCAGGCTGGGCGTGCCGCGGGCGTTGAACCGTGCGCAGCGGCTCCACGTGGTGACGCTCCTCGTGCTCGCGACGCTGCCGGCCGTGGTGCCCCAGTTGGGCTGGATCTACTGGGCGGCGCTGGCTGCGATCGCGGCGTTGCTCGCCTGGGAGCACGCGATCGTCCGCCCGAATGACCTGTCGCGGGTCAATCAGGCGTTCTTTTCGGCCAATGCGGCGATCGGCCTGGTGCTGCTGGCGGCGATCGCCGCCGATCTCTGGATCTGAGCGTCGCGGCCGTGGCCACCCCGGCCGTGCCCCGCTCCCGTCGCTGGCGACCCGACGTGCGGCTCTCGATTTCAAGGGCCAGGGCGGCCGGCAGTTGCCGAATCCCCGCCGCTGCGGTTTCTCTGGTGCCGGCCTGTCGGCCGCCTGCGGCGCCCGTCGACCCCCCGCCTGGAGCCACCCCCCGATGATCCGCGTTGCCACGCCCTCGATCGATCCGATCCGGGAGAAGGTCGCGGCCGGCGAACGGCTCTCCGCGGCCGAAGCGGAGTCGCTCTGGGATCCGGCCATCGACCTGCACGAACTGGGCGACCTGGCGAACCTGGTCCGGGAACGAAAGAACGGCAATCTCGCCTTCTACAACATCAACACCCATCTCAATCCCACCAACGTCTGCGTCTACCGCTGCACGTTCTGCGCCTTTCGCGCCGATCTTCGTGAGGCGCGGGGCTACGTGATGGGTCCCGAGCAGATCCTAGCCCGCGGTCGCGAGGCCGTGGAGGCGGGCGCGACGGAAATGCACATCGTCGGCGGTCTCCACCACCAGAAAAACTACGACTGGTATCTCGACGTCATCCGGCTCCTGCACGACGCCTGCCCGTCGCTGCACCTCAAAGCCTGGACGCCGGTGGAGATCAACTGGTTCTGCCATCTCACCAAGCGATCGATCCGGGACATCCTCATGGAGCTGAAGGACGCCGGCCTGGGCAGCCTGCCGGGCGGCGGTGCGGAGATCTTCCATCCTGAGGTCCGCGACAAGATCTGTGAGCACAAGGCCGACACCCGGGAGTGGTTCGCCATCCACCGCACGGCCCACGAGCTCGGCCTGCGAAGCAACGCCACGATGCTCTACGGCCACATCGAGAACACGTTCCACCGCACCGATCACCTGTTGCGGCTCCGTGAACTCCAGGACGAGACCGGCGGCTTCCAGACGTTCATCCCGCTCGCCTTCCATCCCGAGAACACGCGGCTCTCGCACCTTCCCAAGCCCTCACCGGCGATGAGCCTCCGGACGATGGCGATCAGCCGCCTGGTGCTCGACAACTTCGACCACCTCAAGGCCTACTGGATCATGCTCGGCATCGGCACCGCTCAGGCGGCGCTCGCCTACGGTGCCGACGACCTCGACGGCACGGTCCGACACGAACTCATCTACCACGACGCCGGTGCCACCACGCCCGAGGTGCTGTCGGTCCAGGAGATCACTCGGCTGATCCGCGAGGCGGGCCGGGAGCCGGTCGAGCGGGACACGCTCTACCGCCGGGTCGAGCGGGACGCCGCCGGGTGGCGGGCCGCCGAGCCGATTCGATCGGCCTGATCGGCCCGGCCCCGGAGGACCCGCCGAGTGGCCTCCCATTCGCGTCCGCTGCCGAGGAGCCTGAAAGGGCTCGGAAGAGCATGGCGGTTTGCCCGCCCGTCACCAGGTCGACTTCACAATCGTGCAGCACATCTGGAACCGGCAGTCGAAAGACGGCCTCACCGGTGGCGCGTTCTGGCTGACTGGCCCCAATCGAGATGCATGACCCGGCATGAACATGTCCACCAGATCTCGGTCGACCAGGTTGCGGCCTGACAACTGGGGGGCGACACCCGCCGACAAAGCCGTCCTCGAGCAGTACCTCGAAGGCATCCGCGACATCGAGAACCGCCTCGCCAAGGAGAGACGTGCCTCGGTGCCCCGGCGGCCAAGGCTCCCTTCCCGAAACCCTTCCGGGATTTCGACGCCCGGAAGGAAATCACCCTGAACTACGACCTGATGGCGACCGCCTTCGAAGCCGACCTGACGCGGGCCGTCCCTGCATGCTGCCCGACTCGACGCTGCTCAAGAGCCTGCAGATGGACCTCCGTGACCACGAGATGAGCCACTACGGACAGGGGATCCAGGCCCGCCGCGACGCCTCGCAGCGGCGTGACCTCGTCAACGGCGAACTCGTGGCCGGTTTCCCGACGCCCTTAAGGCCAAACAGGGCCCCGACCGCAGCCGCCTGTTCGACCTGATGACGGTGGTCTTCGGCAACAACATCCGGACGGCACACGCCCTCGACAACTGCCCCACGCTGATTGCGGGTGGCGGCGCGGGGGCCGGCTGGGTCAGCGCATCGTGCTGCCCGACAAGACGCCGCTCTGCAACGCCTGGCTGACGCTGCTCCGGGGCATGGGCCTGAAGGTCGAGGCACATGGCGACAGCACCGGCGTGATCGACCAGTTGCTCGCGTGAGTCCAGCCGTGCGGCCCGGGTCGCATCCGATGCCGCGCCGACATTTGCTGAGAACCGCGCCGGACTGCTGGGGAGGTTCGCGGCGAATCGACGATTCCTCGGCATTCGTGCCGGCACGGCGATCGTGAGCCGCGTCGGCGACGATGCGGCGGTGACCGACGATCTCGCCCGGTTAGCAGAGCGGGGGTTGATGCTCGACGTGCTCGGCCCCGACTTCGTCGCGGTGGTCGACCGCGCCGCCACGAGACTTCCCACCCTCCGGATCGTCGTGGACCACATGGCCGGCGCCACGATCGACGACCGGCGGCCTGGAGACGAGTGGCGTGTCGCACTGGCCCGGATGGCGCGGCACGCCAACGTGTACCTCAAGCGGTCCGGACTCGTGGATACGCCCGGCGCCGCGGCACGCGGGGCGGAATCCTTCGCCCCCTGGATCGATGCCGCCGCGGAGGCCTTCGGCGAGCGACGGTTGGTGTTCGGCAGCAACTGGCCGGTCGGCACGCGGGTTGGAGGCTATGCCCATGCGGTGGCGGTCGCGTGGGCCTGAGCGACCGCGCGCGGCAACGAGGCGACCCGCTGGCTGTTCTGTGAGGCCTCCCGCGCCGCCTGCCGCTGGAAGCCCCCGACCGCCAGCGACCGCTGAGCGGGGGCCTGCCCCGCCTTCAGCCCACCTGGCCGAGGCCGAGCATCGTACCCCAGCGGTCGAGCACGAGCTTGCGGAGCCGGTCATATTTTGCGTCGCTGAGGAACGGGTCGGACTCGAAGACCGCCAACGCATCACGGCGTGCTTCCGCGACGACCGACGCGTCGCGGAGCAGGTCGGCGAGGTAGAGCGGCGGAACACCGCTCTGTCGCGTACCCACGAGATCGCCGGGCCCGCGGAGCAGGAGATCCTTCTCGGCAAGGGCGAAGCCGTCGCAGGTCTCCACGAAGGCGTCGACCCGCGGGTGCGGCTGGTCGCCGCTGCCCGTGACGGCGCCGCAGATACCCCGCGTTGGACCGCGGGCCACGCGGCCGCGGAGCTGGTGCAACTGCGCCAGGCCGAAGCTCTCGGCGTCGAGGATCGTCATGATCGTGGCCTCGGGAACGTCGATCCCCACCTCGATCACGCTGGTGGCCACGAGCACGTCGATCCGGCCGGTGCGGAAGTCGTCCATGATACCCGCCTTGGCCGCCGGCTTCAGCCGCCCATGCACCAACCCGAGACGGTAGGCCTCCAACGGCCCGTGGGCGAGCGCCTCGAAGGTCGCGGAGATCGTGGCCAGATCCCGCTTCGACTCCTCCACCGCCGGCACCACCACGTAGCCGCGTCGGCCCGTCGCGAGCTTGCCCCGGAAGAAATCCCACCAGCGGTCGACCTCGGCCGGCGGGACGCGGTAGGTGGCGACCGGCTGACGGCCAGGCGGTGGCTCGTCGAGCACCGACACGTCGAGGTCGCCATAGACGGCGTGGGCGATCGTCCGTGGAATGGGCGTGGCTGTCATCACCAGCGTGTGGGGCTCGGCAACGCCCTGCTGGAGCACCGCCCGCTGCAGCACGCCGAAGCGATGCTGCTCGTCGATCACGACGAGGCCGAGGTGCCGGAAGGTGGCCGAACCGCAGACCAGCGCCTGCGTGCCCACGACGATGTCGGTCACCCCAGAGGCGATCCGCTCCACGACCCGCCGCCGCTCCCTCGCCGGCTGACCGCCGACGAGCAGTTGCACCTCGACCCCGCTGCCGGCGAGCAGCCGCTCGAGCGAGGCGGCGTGCTGGCGGGCGAGCAGTTCCGTGGGCGCCATGATGGCGGCCTGATACCGCTCCGGCCTGGCCGGGACACCTGCCGCCGGCTGTGGCCCAGCGGAGCCGACCGGCTCCGCCGCATCGGCCTTCGGAACCGGCGTGGCCACGGCTGCGAGCAGCGCGTAGATCGCCACCGCGGTCTTGCCGCTGCCAACGTCGCCCTGCAGGAGGCGGTTCATCGGTTCCGGGTTCACCAGGTCGGCCGCGATCTGCCTGCAGACCCGCCGCTGGGCTGCGGTGAACTCGAAGGGAAAGCGGGCCCGAATCCGGGCGTCGAGCCGCGTATCGACGGCGATCGACGGGGCGGCGTGCGCGCGTGTCTGCTGCCCGCGGTGCATTCGCAGCGCTAGCTGGAGCATGAACAGCTCCTGGTAGACGAGCCGGCGTCGAGCCGCGTCGATGGCGGCGCGGCTGGACGGACAGTGGATCTCCCATAGCGCCGTCTCGATCGGTAGCAGACCCTTCTCCGTGAGCATCGCCTCCGGAAAGGCCTCCGGGCAGATCCCCGCCGCGTGTTCGAGCGCCGCCTGGACGGCGATCCGCACCTGAGACTGTTGCACACCCTCCGCGAGCGGATAGATGGCCAGCCACTCCGAGCCATGGGCCGCCTCGTCACCGGCCAGCCAGCGGACCTCCGGATGCGCGAACTCCCAGCCCCCCCTGCCACGCCGTGGCTGGCCGGCCAGGACCACCCGCATGCCCCGCTCGAACCGCCGGGCCATGAAGGGCATGTTGAACCACACGCCACGGACACGCCCGCCGGCCACCGTGAGCGTGACGGTGAGCATGGTGCGGCCGGCGAGGGTGGTCCGTGAGGCCACCTCGTCCACTGTCCCGGCCACCGACGCATGGTTCCCCTCGACGAAGTCGGCGACGGCGTGCACGCCGGAAAAGTCCTTGTAGTCACGCGGGAAGTGCATCAGCGCATCCCGCACGGTGACCAGGCCGAGTTTGGCCAGCTTCTCGCCGCGGGTCGTGCCCACGCCCGGCAGCCGTTCGAGCCGGGTCGCGAGGCTCGGCTCGAGGCTGGGGGCGGCGGCGTCCATCGATCCGAAGTCTAGCGGTCCGTGGCCAAAGTCATCCCCGACCGTTGGCCACGCGACCGACCGGTCGAAACGCCGACGTGGTGACCGGTCGCTCGGCCTCGCCTCCCACCGCGGCAGCCGCGTTCCGCGGTCCGCCGGACCCGATCCGTGATTGGTGGAGTACCGGCGACGGGGGCGGGACACGTCGCCGCTGCGGGCGGACATGCGGGGACCGTCTCACCGCTCCCGCCCGGCGTGCGGTGCGTCGCTCCCGGGAGTGTGACTCACGTCGAGCCGGACGCGGCGGAGCCGCCCGCTTTCAGCTGCCGATACGCGGCGACGGCGAGCCGGTCGCACTCCTCGTTTTCGGAATGTCCCGAGTGGCCGGCGACGTGCGTGAAGCGGATCGTGTGCCGCGCCGCGAGCTGGTCGAGTTCGCGCCATAGATCCTCGTTCTTCACCGGCACGAAGCGACCCTTCTCCTTCCGCCGCCAGCCCTGGGCCTTCCATTTCGGCAACCAGTCGGACAGGCCCGTGCCCACGTAGACGCTGTCGGTGACGAGTTCGACGACGGTCGGCCGCCGCAACTGCCCGAGGCCGCGTACCACCGCGGTCAACTCCATCCGGTTGTTGGTGGTGTCGGGTTCGGCACCCGAATCCTTGGTCTCACGACCGGTCCCGGGATGCCGGAGAATGAAGGCCCATCCCCCCGGCCCCGGGTTGCCGCTGCAGGCCCCATCGGTGAACAGCAGGACCTCGGCGGCGGTCTTCGACATCGAGGCTCATCCTCCCTGGCAGCCGTGGGGCGACGGCCGCGGTGGTCCGACTCAGGCGACGCCCCGTGCCCCCCCGGCGACGGCCGCGGCGTGCTCGTCGTCGACCTCCAATCGCAGCGGCAGCGTGACCGTGAAGCGGCTGCCGCGGCCCAGTTGGCTCTCCAGGCCGACGTCGCCCCCCAGCAGGCGACAGAGTTCGCGGACGATCGACAGTCCCAGGCCGGTGCCGGAAAACTCGCGGGTCATGGCGTCGTCACGACGAAACACGCTGCCCTGCCGGAACTTCTCGAAGATCGCCTGCTGGTCGGCTTCGGCGATGCCGACGCCCGTGTCGGCCACCTCGATCGCGAATTCCCGGGGCGGCCCCTCGCCGGCCAGCTCGACGAGCCGTGCCGCGACGTCGACCCGCCCCCCTTCAGGCGTGAACTTCACGGCGTTGGAGAGGAGATTGGCGAGGATCTGCTGCACCTTGCCCTGGTCCTGCTCGACCTCCTCGAGCCCCGGGGCGATCTGGCAGGAAAGCTCGATCCGCCGCTTCTCGGCCAACGGCCGGATCATGTCGCACTGGGCCGAGAGGGCCGACTCCAGACGGAACGTGACCGGCCGAATCTCCATCTTGCCTGCCTCGATCTTCGCCAGGTCGAGGATGTCGTTGATCATCTCCAGGAGCATCCGGCCGGAGGAGCGGATGTTCTCGACGTACCGTTGCTGCTTGGCGTCGAGGGCCGGATTGCCGCCGAGCACGTCCGAGAAGCCGATGATGCTGTTGAGGGGCGTCCGCAGCTCGTGGCTCATCGTGGCCAGGAAGTCCCCCTTGAGGCGGTTCATTTCATAGAGGTTAAGATTGGCCTGGGCGAGCTCGTCGACCTTCTCGTCGAGGGTCGCGTTGGCCTTCCGCAGCTCGCCCTGCGAGTCGATCAGCCCGCGGAGCATGCGATTGAAGGCCACGCCCAGCTCCTCGAACTCGTCAGCCGTGTGGATCTCGGCCCGCGCGTCGACATTGCCGCGTCGGACCTCGTCGCTCACCTCGCGGAGGTGCTCCAGAGGTTTCACGATCACATACCGCACGATCGCATAGGCCGCCAGCATCGCCAGAAATACGGTGATGATCGCGGTGGCCAGCAGCAGGGCGCGGTTCCAGTTGATCGCCTTCCGTGTCGCGGCGTCGGGCATCAC
>VGYP01000118.1 GCA_016872955.1 Planctomycetota bacterium | reverse complement strand
GCCGAGGCAGCGGTTCTCCATGATCTGCTTCAGCAAAACGGTCCACGACCTGTTCCATCCGCAGACGACGACCGGCATGGTGCCGGCGACCCCGGCTACCAAAGACCGGCTCGCCGCCTGGCTGTCGACCGTGGCGATGTGCCTGCAGACCAGGGGGGAGGAGGCGCTGCGGAAGGCGATCGCCTTGCAACCCGCCCTGATCAAGGTTCTCGGCGACGGCGTGCTCACCGACGGCGCCGTTCCGCTGGTGACCGCACCCCATTCGCGACGCACGGTGATCAACATCTTCGGCATGCAGGTCAACCGCAAGGGCGAGGAACAGTTGACGGCGATCGCCCGAGCCAATGGTGGCAGGTTCGATCGCGGCGACGTCGATCCCGCAGCCGAACGGGTGGTACGCGGCCGTCCCGTCCCCAGGAACCGGACCCGCGGGCCGGTCTGGGGGCTGGCGCTGCCGCCAGGAAAATAGCGGCGGCCGGCCCGCGACGCGGTACGCGACAGCTGATCAGCGGCGGGCCACGCCTCGGCCCTACCGCTGGATGCAAGCCTCCGTCTCATCCGGCGCGGGGTTCCCGCTGTTCAGGCGAAAGCTCGACGGGCGAGGCTGCCGGGATGCTGACTCACCACGACTCGACGACACGCAGCCGATCATGAATCGGCAGGGCTGCCCGTCGGGGAAGGGGCTGTGCTCATTCGATCATCCCTCGTCCTTGCACGGCTCGAACCAAACGACCGGTCAGCGTGCGCCGGTGGTCCGGCATCGGTCGCTGCAGTACTTTACGGCCTCCCAGCAGCGGGCCCATTTCCGGCGCCACTCGAACGGGCGACCGCAGGCGGCGCAGATCCGGACTGGCTTCGGGCCGCGGCCCGCGGTGGCTGTTTTTGCGGTGGCTTGTCGGCGACGCGGCATGGGGGATTATCATGCCGCACCCACGGCGTCCGTGTCGATCGGCCGCATCGTCGAGCATCCCGCCCCGCGACCCGGAGAATCCAGCCAGCATGACCGCCACACCGCTTGAGAACCTCGTCATCATTGGCAGCGGTCCGGCCGGCTGGTCGGCGGCCACCTACGCGGCCCGGGCCCAGCTCGAGCCGCTCGTCTTCGAGGGGGCGATCACGGAGCAGAACCGGATGTCGGGCACGCTCCCGCTCGGGCAGCTCGCGCTCACCAGCGAGGTCGAGAACTACGCCGGGTTTCCCGCCGGCGACCTGGGGGCGTTCCTCGCCTCGGCCCTGCCCGAGTCCCGCTGCATGATGATGCCGCCGCACGAGGGGCACGGCGTCACCGGTCCGGAACTGATGGAGCTGATGCGGCAGCAGGCGGTCAACTTCGGCACCCGCATCGTCACCGACGACATCGTGAAGGTCGATTTTTCGTCGCGGCCCTTCATGCTCTTTCCGGCCGATGGCGGCCGGATCGCGGCCCGGTGCGTGATCGTGGCGACGGGCGCACGGGCCAACTGGCTGGGCCTGTCCAGCGAGGAGCAGTACAAGAATCGGGGCGTCAGTGCCTGCGCCGTCTGCGACGGCGCCCTCCCGCGGTTCCGCAACAAGCCGCTGGTGGTGGTGGGGGGCGGCGACTCGGCCGTCGAGGAGGCGACCTACCTCACCAAGTTCGCGAGCACGGTCCACCTCGTGCACCGCCGCCGTGAACTGCGGGCCTCGAAGATCATGGCGCAGCGGGCCTTTGACAACCCGAAGATCACCATCGAGTACGACTCGGCGCTGGCCGAGGTGCTGGGCGACGACTCCGGCGTGACGGGCGTGCGGCTGTCGAGCACGGCCGGCGGCCCTGACCGCACGCTGCCCGTGGCGGGCGTGTTCCTGGCCATCGGCCACACGCCCAACACGGCGTTCCTCGACGGGCAGTTGCAGCTGACCGAGAAGAACTACATCGTCTGGACGCAGCACTTCCGCACCGCGACGAGCGTGGAAGGCGTGTTCGCCGCGGGCGACGTGGCCGACGACTACTATCGCCAGGCGATCTCCGCGGCCGGCACCGGCTGCATGTCGGCGCTCGATGCCGAGCGGTGGCTGGGGCACGCCGGGCACTGATTCCGGACGGTGGGTGTCCGCTCTTCATCACCGTGCCGACGACCGCCATGCCTGCCGCCGCCCACGTTGCCGTCGACTGGCCAGCCGGCCGCGTGCTCGCGATCGCGGCGACCTTCAACGAGCGGCCCAACATCCTCCGGCTGGCGGCGGGCGTCCTGGCGGCGGACCCGGCCATGCAACTGCTCGTCGTCGACGACGCCTCGCCTGACGGCACGGCGGCGGAGGTCGAGACGCTCGCCGCGGCCGAGCCACGGCAACATCTGCTCGTCCGCGACGGCCGGCGGGGGCTGGGCAACGCGATCATGGAGGGGCTGCGGATCGCCCGGGAACGCGGCTTCGTGGCGGCGGTGAACCTCGATGCCGACGCCTGCACGCTTGTGGTCGTGGCGGAGGGGGCAAAGCTGCCCGATGGCGGACTCGTGCAGGGCCCGGCAGACGACCGCGAGCGGCGGCAGGTCCGGCTGGGTGGCATCGGCGAGCTCGTGGCCCGCGAGATCGCGGCGCGGCTCGATCGCGACGTCCGCACCGTGGTGCTCGGCCACCCGCAGCGGGGCGGCACGCCCACCGCCTTCGACCGCGTGCTGGCCACCGGGTTCGGCGCTTAGGCCGTGCGGCTGGTGCACGAAGGTCGATTGGGACGGATGGTCTGCTACCGGCCGCCTGAACGCTGGGCATCGGCTTCGGCGATGAGGCTGATCGTGGCGAGCCCTTCGCCGGCCGGCCCGTCACGGGCGGAGGCCGAGGCGGCCGGGGCATTGCCTGACGACGGGGGGAATGCTCTGCTCTCGTCCGTAGGCAGCGAGTCCAGGCAGGGCAGGGAGACCGAGCAGATGGCAGAGGCGGAGGCCGGCAAGGCGACACAGGCGGCGGGCCGCGTGGCCAGCGTGATGCACGAGGCGCGGGTCTTCCCGCCACCGGAGGAGTTCTCGGCCCAGGCCAGGATCGGCTCGCTCGCGGACTACCAACGGCTCTACGACGCGGCAGCCCACGACCCCGAGGCTTTCTGGCGGGAACGAGGCCTCGCGCTGCCGTGGATGACGCCCTTCACAGAGGTGCTCGACTGGCAGCCGCCGGTCGCGAAGTGGTTCAGCGGCGGCACGACGAACGCGTCGGTCGCCTGCCTCGATACCCACCTTGCCGCCGGTCGCGGCGAGAAGACGGCGGTCGTCTGGGTTGGCGAGCCGACCGGCGAGCGACGGGTGCTGACGTACCGGGAGCTGCATGCCGAAGTCTGCCGGTTCGCCGCCGGCCTCGAGCGACTCGGCGTAAAGCCGGGTGACGTCGTTTCGATCTACATGCCGATGACCCCCGAACTCGTGATCGCGATGCTCGCCTGCGCCCGGATCGGCGCGGTCCACTCGGTGATCTTCGGTGGTTTTTCCAGCGAGGCGATCGCCGACCGGAACCACGACGCCAGCGCGGTCGCCGTGATCACCGCTGACGGCGGCTGGCGGAGGGGTGCCCAGCTGCCGCTCAAGAAGAACGTCGACGAGGCCCTTGCCTCGCGATCGAACCCGCCCACCACCGTCAAACACGTGATCGTGCTGCGGCGGACCGGCCAGCCGGTCGAGATGATCGCGGGCCGCGACGTCTGGTGGCACGACCTCGTGGCCGCCGTGCCCGCCGGCGTCTCGGCCCGGCCGATGGATGCCGAGGCCCCGCTGTTCATCCTCTACACGAGCGGCTCGACGGGGAAACCCAAGGGCATCAAACACACCACGGCCGGCTACATCCTCTGGGCCAAGACGACCGCGGAATGGGTCTTCGACCTCCGCGAGGACGATCTCTTCTGGTGCACGGCCGACTGCGGCTGGATCACCGGCCACAGCTACGTGACCTACGGCCCGCTGGCCGCCGGGGCGAGCATCCTCATCTACGAGGGGGCGCCCAACGCCCCGCACGAGGGCCGCTTCTGGGAGATCATCGAGCAGGAGAAGCCCACCATCTTCTACACCGCCCCCACGGCCATCCGCTCGTTCATGAAGTGGGGCATGCAGCACATCGAGGGGCGTGACCTGTCGAGTCTGCGGCTGCTCGGATCGGTGGGCGAGGGCATCAATCCGGAGGCCTGGATCTGGTACCACGAGGTGATCGGCGGCAAGCGCTGCCCGATCGTCGACACCTGGTGGCAGACGGAGACCGGCGGGATCATGATGAGCCCTTTGCCGGGCTGCACGCCCACCAAGCCGGGCAGCTGCACGCTGCCGTTACCGGGCGTGGTGCCCGAGATCGTCGATGCCGCCGGCGAGCCGGTGGAGCAGGGCGAGGGGGGCTGGCTCGTGATGAAGCAGCCTTGGCCGGGCATGCTCCGCGGCATCTGGGGCGACGAGGACCGCTTCGTTGAGACCTACTGGTCGCGGGTGCCGGGGAAGTATCTGGCCGGCGACAACGCCCGCCAGGACGCCGATGGTTACTACTGGATCATGGGCCGGATCGACGACGTGCTCAACGTCGCCGGCCACCGTCTTTCCACGATCGAGGTGGAGAGCGCCCTGGTCAGCCATCCGGCCGTGGCCGAGGCGGCGGCCGTGGGCCGGCCGCACGTCGTCAAGGGAGAGGCGATTGCGGTCTTCGTGACGCTCCGCAGCGGCGAGCCCGGTGATGCGCTCAAAGACACGCTCCGCAAGCACGTGCGGCAGCAGATCGGCGCCTTGGCCGCTCCCGACGACGTGCATTTCGCGGCCAGTCTTCCCAAGACCCGCAGCGGCAAGATCATGCGGCGATTGCTCCGCGACATCGCCGCTGGCCGCGAGACGGCGGGCGACACGACGACGCTCGAGGACTACACCGTGCTCGCCCAGCTGCGCGGCAACGAGGAATAGCGACCGCCGGCCACACCTCCGGACGGCCGTGGTCGCGGTCGGAGTGGCGTATAACGGGCGTGCAGACGAATCCGGGCGACGGGGTCGGGCGTCGCCGAGCCTTCCGCGAGAGCCCCCCTCGAAGGCCCCCTCCAACTCGCCTCAGGCCTCGGGCTCGATGCTCGCCGACATCGACCCCTTCGAGCGGGCGAGCAGCTTGTCGGCGCCGAAGGCGTGGATCTGGTCCCGCTTGAGTTCCGCGTGTTCCCGCGTGGTGGTGAGCACGATCGTGCGGCCGTCGCGGTCGACCTGGGTGGCCAGCTTGAAGCCGGTCTTCAGGGGATGCCCGAAGAGCTGCTTGAGCATCACGATCACGTACTGGTAGGTGTGATCGTCGTCGTTCCAGAGCACGACGTGATACCGCTGCTGCCGCTGGGGGCGGGTGTCCTGAGTGGAACGCGTCGCGGGCACGGCATCGGCGACGTCCGGGTCGGCCACGGTGGCACTGGCGGAAGCAGTCATCTATCTGGCACACTCGCGGCCGCGGAACCGACCGAACACCTCGGATGAAGACCGCATTCTACGGTGCCGGCCGCCCCGGGCCAGCATCTGCACCCCGGAGCCCGTGCCCGTGCTCGACCGCCGCTTCGTCGCCGACAACATCGCCCTGGTCGCCGCCAACTGCCAACGTCGCGGGGCGGCGGCCGACGTGGCCAGGTTCGCGGAACTCGACACCCTCCGTCGTCAGCTGCAGGCCGACATCGACAGGCTGAACCAGGAGGCTGGCCGGGTCAGCAAGTCGATCGGTAAGGCGGCCGATGCCGCCGAGCGGGAGGCCCTCAAGACCGAGGGGCGGCGACTGCGGGAGCAGGGAGCGGCGGTCGAGACCCGCGCGGCGGAGATCGTCGCCGAGGGCGATGCGATCCTCAAGGCGATCCCCAACCTCACCCATCCGGCGGCTCCGGTGGGGGGCGAGGACGCGGCGGTCGAGATCCGCCGCGGGTCGACGCCCATCCGCGGGTTCGACTTCCAGCCGCGCGACCACGTGGCCCTCGGCGAGGCACTGCAGCTGTTCGACTTCGAGGCGGGCGCCCGCGTGGCTGGGCACGGCTTCTATTTTCTCATGGGCGACGGCGTGCTCCTGGAACTGGCGCTGCAGCGATACGCGGTAGAACTGCTGCTGCAGGAGGGCTTCACGGTGATGACCACGCCCGATCTGGCCCGCGACACGATTCTCGAGGGCACGGGCTTCATGCCGCGAGGCCCCGAGACGCAGATCTACTCGATCACGGGCTCGGACCTGTCGCTCGTGGCCACGGCCGAGATCACGCTCGGCGGCGCCTACCACGAGCGGATCTTCGAGGCGGCCGAACTGCCGCTCAAGCTCTGCGGCATCAGCCACTGTTTCCGGACCGAGGCGGGGGCCCACGGTCGGGCTACCCGTGGACTCTACCGCGTCCACCAGTTCACGAAGGTCGAGATGTTCGCCTTCACGCTGCCCGAGCAGAGCGAGGCGATGCACGACACCCTCCTGGACCTGGAATGCCGACTGTTCGACGGCCTGGGCATCCCCTATCGCGTGATCGACACCGCCTCGGGTGATCTGGGCGGGCCGGCCTACCGCAAGTTTGACCTCGAGGCCTGGATGCCGGGGCGGGGGGAGGCGGGCGAGTGGGGCGAGGTGACGAGCACGAGCAACTGTACCGACTACCAGGCCCGCCGGCTGGGGATCCGCTTCAAGACGCCGGGCGCGAAGGGCACCACCTTCGCCCACACGTTGAACGGCACGGCGCTTGCGATCAGCCGGGCGATCATCGCGATCCTGGAGAACCATCAGCAGGTCGACGGCTCGGTCGCAATCCCCGCGCCGCTGGTGCCGTGGATGGGCAAGGACCGGATCGTGCCGGCGTAGGCGTGGTCACCCACGCGTTCAAACCCTCAGCGTGAGAACCCGTGACATGGGCAGAATGGCCGCGGCCCGGTCTGGTGGGGCCAGCCCGGGCCGCGTGTTTTCACGTCAGAGGGGGGCCGGCGATCACTCGCAGCAGGGCACCTCGCGGTACACCGTCTTGGGGACGCAGCGAGTCACCGTGTAGGGCACCTTGGTGGGCACCATCTTCACGACGTCGATCGTCTTCTTATAGTGCACTGGCTTGGTGATGCAGAAGGGCACCTGCTTGGTGCAGGTCTCCTGAACCATCCGGCAGACCTTGTAGCACTCCTCGCGGCAACGCTGCTCCTTCTCCATCCGGCAGACCTTGTAGGTGCAGGTCTTCACGCGGTGCTCGGGCACCATCTTGCAGACCTGGTAGGTGCGGACCCGCTGCTCGGGGACCATCCGACAGACCTGATAGGTGCAGGTGCGGACCCGCTGCTCGGGCACCATCTTGCAGACCTTGTAGGTGCAGGTCTTCACGCGGTGCTCAGGCACCATCTTGCAGACCTGGCAGGTGCGGACCCGCTGCTCGGGGACCATCCGGCAGACCTGATAGGTGCAGGTGCGGACCCGCTGCTCGGGGACCATCCGGCAGACCTGGTAGGTGCGGACTCGCTGCTCGGGCACCATCCTGCAGACCTGGTAGGTGCAGGTGCGGACCCGCTGCTCGGGGACCATCCGGCAGACCTTGTAGGTGCGGACTCGCTGCTCGGGCACCATCCTGCAGACCTGGTAGGTGCAGGTGCGGATCCGCTGCTCGGGGATCATCCGGCAGACCTTGTAGGTGCGGACCCGCTGCTCGGGCACCATCCGGCAGACGGTGTAGGTGCAGGTCTTGACCCGCTGCTCGGCCACCATGCGGCAGACCTTGTAGCACTTCTGCTCGACGACGGTCTCCTTCACCCAGCGGGTGCACTCGACCTCCTTCTCGCAGATCTCGGGCACCCAGGTCTTCTTGCAGACCGTCCGCGGCGGGCACTGCTCCTCGACCATGTGGACGGGGCCGGGGCGGTAGCACCGCTTGCCGGTGCAGGGGTCGCACTCCCAGCAGCCGGGCTCACGGACGCACCGTTTGATCACCGGGCCGGGAATCTCCTCGACCTGCGTCTCCCAGCGGCCACCACAGACCTTGACCGTCTTCATCTCCTTGACCGGCTTGCACACCGTGCGGCAGACATCCTTGGTGTGGGTCTCCCAGACGGGCTTGCAGACCGTGTAGGGAATCTCCTTGGTGCGGGTCTCGTGGACGGGCTTGCAGACCGTGTGGGTCTCCTGCCGCTCCTCGTAGACGGGCTTGCAGACCGTGTAGGGGATTTCCTTGGTGCAGGTCTCGTAGACGGGCTTGCAGACGGTGTAGGTCTGCTCGCGGGTCTCGTAGACGGGCTTGCAGACCGTGTAGGGGATTTCCTTGGTGCAGGTCTCGTAGACGGGCTTGCAGACGGTGTAGGTCTGCTCGCGGGTCTC
>VGYP01000117.1 GCA_016872955.1 Planctomycetota bacterium | reverse complement strand
GCGGCGGCCGTACCCGCCGCGTCGTCATCGGCCCGCACGGCCGCCGCGAACCGCTCCTCGCGGCGCAGTCTCCGCAGGAACTCCAGGGCCAGCCGATAGACCCCCAGCGTGTGTTCGAGCCGCGAATGCACCGCGCCCGGATAGACCAGTGCGACCAGCCCGAGTTGGGAAATCCCGGCCAGCCGTCGTAGGGGAGCCGTGTCGAGCACCGCCCGGACGCGGGGCGTGATCGGCACGGTGTCGCCGGGAGGAATCCGCACACCGCCAACGCCGGTGTCGAGGGCCACGAGTTCGGGGAGAGAAGCGATGTCGGACACGGCCGCCGTCCTGGATGAGTCGCGCGAGGCCTCGCAGCCGGCGTTCAGAGCGGCGCCAGATCGCAAAGCCACCGCAGCAGCGCGGTGAAGAGGACGTAGAACGAGAAATGGACACCCGCGGGGCCCGGCTCGAGGTCGAGCGTGGCCAGCGCCGCCAACCCGCCGGCCGCGACGAACAGCGGCCCGAGCATGATCCACTGCCACATCTCGGCCGTCTGTTCAGCCGGAATCAGCCCCCGGACGCCCCACAGGATCGCGTACACGGCGGCGCAGGCGAGCGTGCGGAGCAGGAGCGGTCGGCCGCGGTAGGGCTCGAGTTCGCGGTTACGGACGGCTGCGTAGCCCAGTCGCACCGTCGGCACGGCGACGGCGAACGCACCGAGCAGAAGGAGCCACGAGGGAATTCCAGTCTTCGCGGGTGTCTCGCCCCCGGCGGGAACCGGTGGGAAGATCGTCGGTAGGAGGAACGCGATGCCCATGGAGACCACGGCGGCCACGGCCGTCGCCAAAAAAGCGCCCAGCGGCACCGGCCGGTCACGGGACTTGAGCGGGGCGGTCGGTGGCCGGCCCGTCCCGGCCGACGTCGCGACCGGCCGGTCCGGCTCGTGAATGACGACAGACTTTACGGCTACCTCCGGCACCTTGATCGGCTGCTTGCACTTCGGGCACGGGCCGGTCCGTCCGGCAAACTGGTCGCTAACGGAGAAGCGGGCCTTGCAGCCGGGACAGATGAGGGCGATGGGCATCGGAAAAATCCCGGGTCACGACGGGCCGGCGATTGCTCGGACGAGAGCGGCAGTTTCAGAGCCGGCCCGGTCGGCGTCAAGGGAACCGGCATCGGTTACACTTGGGCTGCGGCACGATGAACGCGGTGCCGGGTCGAGAGCGGACACCGACGCCATGGCGGCTGACGACAAAAAAACCCGCGTCCTGCAGAGTCACGCCCCCGCCGTGACCCGGAGCGCGGAGGCCCGCGCCGATGTCGACGACAAAATCGTATTCCAGTGTCCCAATGGACACCGGATCGTGGTCAAGGCTGCCTTGGCCGGCAAACGTGGCAAGTGCAGCAAGTGTCGGATCGACGTGACGATCCCCGCGCGGAGCGGCGAGGCTGCCGACGGGGGCTTCGTGCTGCCGGCGTTCGGCGAGGCGGGGGGTGAGCCTTCGGCCCAGGCGGAACCGATCGACTTTCCCACGCTGCAACTCGGTGAACTACCGCCGGCTCGGTCCGGTGCCGCCGCGGGCGATGCGACCGTCGCGAGCAGCGCCGCACCAGCCGAGGAGGAGACCTGGAATTTCATCGACGTCCATGGTGATTCGTCCGCAGGGAGCGGTGGAGGGGCACCCTGGCCGGGGCCGGCCGGCGGAGCCGTCGAAGTGGACAACCCGACTGCTTTTCTGGTGGCCCGGCTCTGGGCCGAGCGTGAGCACGGCGGGGTGATCGAGCTGCATCTCGAAGGGGGCAGTGTGATCCTGCCGGAGTGGTACGACGCCCGTTGGTCGCGTGGTTCACTGGGGCTGTTCGCGAGTCAGGCCGCGGATGGCACGGTGACGCTGACCGCCGTGGCCTGGGAGACAGTGCGAAAGATCGTGGTCCGGCAGCTCACCGTGGTGCCAGACGACATGTTCGCCTGACTCACGGAACTCAGTTGTGCTCGTCGATGTCAGCTTCGCTTATCATCGTGAAGCCACGGCTGGCGAGGGTCTCGAGCCCCATCTCGGTGTTGTCGACCATCAGGGCTACGGCCGGCCGGCCGCGGGGCCGGACCAGAATCGGGTAGGCCTGGATGATGTTCACCTCTGCCTGCAGGAGCGCCGTGCAGATGCGCAGCAGTGGCTGATGGTCGTCGGGCAGTTCGACGCCCAAGAGGTCGCTCTCGATCAGGGCGAGGCCGGCCCGTTCCAGGATTTCTCGGCCCTGTTCAGGATGGCTGAGCAGGAACCGGACGAAGGCACACTCTCCCGAATCGGTGATCGAAAGCGCGACGATCCGCACCCGCGACCCTTCGAAACGGCGGACCACCTCGAGGAGTTGCCCCACCTTGTTCTCGAGGAACACGGTGAACTGACGAAGCGTGGGCCAGTGACGGCCCCGGGCGGTCGCATAACCGATGGTCGTGCCCTCACCGCCGTCGCCCAGGCTCACGCTGGATTCTCCCAATCAGGACCGCTGTCGGAACCATCGCGGCCATGGCGCGGGCTTTGCCCCCCGCAGGAACCTGAGGATAGAGTCTTCGCTTTCGTCCGGTCAATTCGGCCCCGCCAGCGGAGCAAGCCATGTCCGACGTCCACGAGCTCGGCATTCGCGTCCGTTACCAGGAGACGGACGGCCAGCGGCGGGTGCACCACGCAAACTTCCTGACGTATTTCGAGATGGGACGCACCGAGATGCTCAGGTCCCGGGGCCACACCTACCGGGCCTTCGAGGAGGCGGGGCTCTTCATGGTCGTGAGCGACGTCCACCTTCACTTCCATGCGCCAGCCGCCTACGACGACCTGCTGCTGCTCCGTACACGGGTCGAGAAGGTGGGGGCCGCACACATCAAGCACGCCTACGAGGTGCTGCGGGGGGACCATGTCCTGGTGACCGGATCGACCACGGTCGTCTGCGTGGACCATGACGGCAAGGTCCGTCGCTTGCCCGACTGGATGCAGGCCTGACACCAGCCATCAGGCCAGCGGCTCGAACACGAACCGCTGTTCGCCGCACAGGAACTGGCTCGCGGCGGCCATGATTACGGCCGCTTCGACCCGCACCCAGAGCCCGTTCCAGCCCGAGTTGGCGATCCGCCAGCCGTGCGGCGTCCGTCGGACCGTCGCGTGCAGCGGATTCACGAACGGATCCTGGAGCAAAACCTGGCAGCCGCTGCCGGCCCGTCCGATTGTGGTGATTGGAGCACGGCACTCGTGACGCCGGCCGGCGTCACCGGGCTGTTCCTCGACGAGCCACGCATCGGAGGTCCCCAACTCCTCGAAGCGGAGTCGGGTGCGACCGATCTCAACCATGCTGCCAGTCGACAGGCGAGCCGACGTCGCCCGGACGAACGTGCCGGTCGCACTGTCGAGATCGCGGAGGTGCCGGCCGTTGTCGGCCTGCCACTCAATGGCGGCGTGGATCGGTGACATGGAGATGTCATGAGGAATCACGATGCCGCCATCGGATCGACCGATCACGAGCCGCTCGGTCCGCACCCGCACCAGCTCGCCCCCCTCCCGGCCGTCGTCGACCGCATGGATGAGCGCTATCGGTCGCCACAGCGTGGGGCGATAGGGCAAGGTGCCGACGGTGAGGAAGCCGCCGAGCCCGTTGGGAGCAGATCCGTCTGTCGGGGCTGGCGGCGCAGGCCTCCGCAACGCATCGGCGAGGACGCCGAACGATCGTTCCGGCGCGGGCGGCGACGAGATCGCGCGCTGGCTGAAGAATTCACGCATGATCCGGGTCTGCTGCACAAGCCCCCCTCGTGCGTAGCCGCTCTCGGCCACCATGGTTCCACCAAGGGTTTATCTCCTGAGGTTTTTGGCTTTTTGGCCTTGCAGACGGCGTCGCGTTCAGTCCCCGATGTCCTCGGCCCAGAGCCGCGGCTGACGCTGCATGAACAACTCCATCAGTTCAACGCACCGTCGTTCCTGGAGCACATCCAGGGAAATGCCGTGGGATCGGAGCCACGCCTCCTCGCCGAGGAAGGACCGGTTTTCACCGATCACCACCCGGGGAATCCGGTACAGCACGATCGCACCGCTGCACATCGCGCACGGCGAGAGCGTGGTGTAGAGCGTGCACTCTCGATAGAAGGCCCCCGGACGACGGCCCGTCCGCTCCAAGGCGTCCATTTCCGCATGGAGGATCGCGCTGCCCTGTTGCACGCGGCGGTTATGCCCCCGGCCCACGATCACGCCGTCGTGCACCACGACGGAGCCGATCGGGATGCCTCCCTCGGCCAGCCCGGCCTCCGCCTCCTCGATCGCCGCGTGCATGAACTCATCCATGATGGATCTTCCGTCTCTTGACCGCAGGGGGTGATGGCGGTCGCCATCGACGCGACGAGCGGTCTCGTGCAGGTGGTAGGGTTCACGAAACGTACCTCACGAAGTCGTCTCGAGCAAAAGCGACTCTGGTCCATCGTGAAGGCCGGCATGTCTCGATCGCTCACCGACCACCTTGCCTGGGCTGTGCAGCTTCCGATGTCGTTACTCCAGCGATTGTGAATCGGATCTGAAAGCGTTGCCGCCCGCATCACCGTCTCGAGAACGGTGCCCTGAGCCCCGGCTCAGGGCACCCGATCCGCAGCTGGATTCCCGTCGGCGCATGATCGGCTTCGGAGTGTGTTGTTGGCGTTACAGGGTCGGGAGACGCCTGAAATCGCTGGCACCGTCGGCCGTAGCCGAGCCTCTGTGCAGCGTTGGGCGCACACGTATCGTGACGGCGGCATCGAGGCGGTGCGTGGTCGCGCGGCACCAGGCCGCACGCGACGGCTGACGCCTGAGCAAGAGGCCCGCCTTGTCGAGCGAGTGAAGGCTAGCGCCCCACCACGAGACGGCGTCGCTACGCTTCGTGGACGGCAGATCCAGGGGATTCTCACTCACCGGGATCGACAAGTTGCTGAAGCGTCATGGGTCCGTATGCCTTGATCCTTGGCCCCGGCAGGATCCGGCCGCAGCCAAGGCTTTTAAGCGTCGCGTCCCCCCTTTTGTGAATCGCGTGCGGGCCTCCCACCCCCGCACAAGGGTTCGCGCCTGGTTCCAGGACATGGCGCGGTTCGGCCAGCAGGGAAGGCTGACCGCCGTATGAGCAATCAAGGGATCCCGGCCGACCGTCGTTCGCCAGCACGGGCGAAAGTCGATCTGGGTGTTCGCAGCCGTCGAACCGGCGACAGGTTGGTCGGTAGCCATTCCGTATCGTGAAGTGAACACCGAGACGATGCAGGCGCTCCTCGATGCGGCGGCGAGCAAGCTCCGTCGCCGCGAACACCCCGTGATGATCCACCTGTCCAGCCGTGACTTCGACCGTCAGCGGCAGGCCTCGACGGTCAGTAACCAGGTGGAACTCGCTGCCGAATCCGCCTCGCGAGCGGCCCAAAGCGTGGTCTTCCGGCTCGTCCGGGTGCCGACGGCAGCAGCCCCGGCTGCCGCCCGAGTGGCCCGCACCGACGAACCATCGATGCACCACAGATCCCAGTCGATCTCGCCCACGGCATCGAGTCGGACGTGGAGTGATTCGAGGATTCGGTCGTACACGCCCGCTTTCCGCCACCGCGCGAAGTGGTCGTACACGGTCTGCCACGGACCGAACCGTTCGGGCAGGTCCCGCCACGGCGCACCGGTGCGGAGAATCCATAGAATGCCGTTGAGCATCAGACGTGGATCCGAGGCCGGTCGCCCCGTCTTCGCCGTCCGCTTGGGGAGGATGGACCGAATCGCTTCCCACTGATCGTCCGTGACTTCATGCCGTTTTATGGTGACCGACCTCCTGGTCGAACACCATCCACAGATCGATGAATCTGGTCACTAGACCGTTTTCAGACCGAACCTAGTCCTTCGGCCGCGACGAACTTGCTATCCTGACCTCCTTGGGGCTCGCGGACGGGGCCAACGGGAGCGGGATCGATGCCGGCGATGCCACTGGCCGCATGCTCCGGATGGCGGCCCTTCATTATGGTGGCGGCGATGCAACTCGCCCTCTCGACCGTCGCGGCGCCTGCCAACGAGGACGAGGCGGCCGTCCCCGCCTTCACGCTGCCGGACGTGCTCGCCGGCCCGGACGGCCGGCCGGTCACGACCGCCGAGGCATGGCGTTCGGCCGCACGGCCGCATCAGTTCGCTGCACTCGAGAAGACCGTCTACGGCCGTCGTCTGCCGCCGGTGGCAGTAACCGCGGTCGGCGAGGTCGAGCGGGCCGAGGTCGATCTCGAAGGGGGCGTGACCGCGGTGCGGCTGCAGGCGCGGCTGCGGCTGGGCGAGGGCGAAGCCGCCCCCACGACTGAAGTGCTGTTCTATCGACCCCGGTCGCCGCAGCCGGTGCCCGTGTTCCTGAACCTGAACTTCAAGGGCAACCAGGCCGAGATCGCCGATCCGGCCGTGCACCTCTGTCGTGCCTGGCTGCCGGACGATCCCCAAGCCGGCATCGTCGGCCATCGGGCCACCGACGCCTCGCGCGGCGTGCAGGCCCGCGGATGGCCCGTCGCTGACCTCGTCCGTCGTGGTTACGGTATGGCCACCGCGTGCTACGGCGACACCTTCCCGGACCGACCCGACGGGCGGCCGGCGAGTGCGCTGGCCGCGCTCGGCCGGCCCGTGACCGACCTTCCCTCCGACGAGCCGGGGGCGATCGGCACCTGGGCTTGGCAGTTGTCGCGGATTCTCGACTGGCTCGTCACGCGGCCCGATGTCGACGCTGCACGGGTGATCGTGGTCGGCCATTCCCGCAACGGCAAGGCCGCCCTCTGGGCGGGCGCCTGCGACGAGCGGTTCGCGATGGTGGTCTCGAACGAGTCGGGGTGTGGCGGGGCGGCGCTCGAGCGGCGGCACGTCGGCGAGACCATCGCCCAGATCACCGCCCGCTTTCCGCACTGGTTCTGCCCGGCCTTCGCGGGCTTCGCCGGCCGCGCGTCGGAGATGCCGGTCGACGCGCATGTGACGCTCGCCATGACCGCACCGCGACCGCTCTACGTGGCCAGTGCCATCGAGGATCTCTGGGCGGATCCCCGGGGTGAGTTCCTGGCCGCCGCCGCCGCGTCGCCGGTCTGGCAGCTTTTTGGCCGCACGGGCGTCGGCGCCGCCGGGTTCCCGTCGCCCGGAGCCACGGTCGGTGGGTGGGTGGGCTACCACGTCCGGCCCGGCGGGCACGACCTGCGGGCGGAGGACTGGAAGTGCTTCGCGGACTTCGCGGACCGCACGGTGCGAGGCCGGGAGGATTCGCCCACGGCGGCCGGGACCGGCGGGCACGGCTTCCGGCCGGTCCAGGAGCCGCTGCCGGTCAAGCCTCCGGCCGGTGCGATCCTGCTCTTCGGCGACGGCAGCGAGGGCCCGCCGAAGTTCGTGTCGACCAAGGGCGAGCCGATCGACTGGGCGGTCGAGGACGGCAGCCTGTTCATGCGGCGATCGCTCGGTCACCGCAACCACATCGTCTCGACCGACGTCTTCGAGGATGCCGACATCCACGCGGAGTTCATGACGACGAAACAGGCCCAGGGAAACAGCGGGCTCTACATCCACGGGCTGTTCGAGATGCAGATCGCGGACTCTTTCGGCGTCGACCCTCCGACCGATCAGGACGCCGGGAGTCTCTACCGATTCGCCAAGCCGCTGGCCGCGGCGGCCCGACCGGTGGGCCAATGGCAGGTCTACGACATCCGCTACACGGCGCCGAGACGCGACGCGGCCGGAAAGGTGTTGCAGCCCGGCAGCATCACGGCCTGGCTCAACCGACGGCTCGTGCAGGATGGGATCGAGTTCAGCGAACCACGCAGCCCGTACATCCCCTACCGGCACGGCGTGACCGACTATCTCCGTGGCGTGAAGCGACGGCTCGACGAGACGGGCACGGGGCCGCTCTTCCTGCAGGACCACGGCAGCCCTGTGCGATTCCGCAACATCTGGATCGTGCCGCGGTAGCGCCCGCCTGGCCACTGTCGCGGGCCGGGCTCGTGCCGGCGACCGCTCAAGACCGCGTGGATCCTTCGGCCGTGCCGGGCCATGCTGGCTACCGCGGGCCGGTCGTCCGACCGATCGGCCAGCCACCGTGTCCGCGCTGATCTCGACCGCACCGCTGCGGAGTGACCCGCGACAGCGACCGCGCGTGGACGGTCAGCCGATCGCGGCCGTGAGGATCGCGGCGAGTTCGTCGTCCTCCAACGTGGCCGGGTTGCCCTTCATGCTGCTGGCCGGCTTCGCTTTTGCCACGATCCCCGGCACATCGGCGGCGGTGAGGCCGTAGGCGGCGAGAGGCGGGAGATCCAGGTCGGCCACCAGCCGCCGCACCCAGGCGACGCCGTGCTCGGGTGTCGCGGTCGGTTCGCCTGACAACAGCCGTGCAACCTCGGTGAAGCGGTCGA
>VGYP01000116.1 GCA_016872955.1 Planctomycetota bacterium | reverse complement strand
TCAGGACTCGTTCCTGTGTCGTGGCACGATCTGGCGGAACCTCGCCTACGGCCGGCCGACCGCCACGATCGAGGAGGGCATCACCGCCGCCAAGGCGGCCGGTGCCCACGACTTCATCTGCCGCCAGCCCTTGGCCTACGAGACGCTGCTCGGCGAGCGGGGCGCGGGTCTCTCCGGCGGCGAGCGGCAACGCCTCTCGATCGCCCGCACGCTGCTGGCCGACCCGGTGATGCTGGTGCTCGACGAGGCCACCAGCAGCATCGACGCCGAGGCCGAGCGGGAGATTCAACGGGCCCTGGCGGTGTTGGTTCGCGGTCGGACCACGATCGCCATCGCCCACCGCCTTTCGACGCTCCGCAACGCCGACCGGATCCTCGCCTTCGACCGCGGCCGGCTCGTGGAGCAGGGAACCCATGCCGAGTTGCTTGCCGCCGATGGCCTCTACGCCAGGCTGGTGCGGATTCAGACCCAGGTGACGCGACAGCCCACAGTCGACGGGCTGCTTGCCGAGCCGGCCCCGGAGCCGGCGGACGAGCCGACGGAGCCACCGGCGGTGGTCGAGTGGCTCGTCCCCGACGCCCACCGGTTCGTGATCGGTGCGCATGGCCGGATCGAACTCTGGCACGCCGACCGGCGGCTGTCGGCCGGGGTGTTCGTGATTCCCACGTTTCCGGCGTCGCATCCCGAGGAGTTCCTCTCGGTCCGCGGCTGGGACGACGACGGCGAGGAGCGGGAACTGGGGCTCGTCCGCCACCTGACCGACTGGCCCGCGGCCGCGACGGCGATCCTCCGCGACGCGGTGGCGCGCCGGACCCTGACGCGCGTGATCCGACGGATTCGCGACGTCCGCCTGGCCCACGGATTCCTCGACTTCGACGTCGAGACCGAGGCCGGCGAGGCGACCTTCACGACCCGCTGGACGCAGAGCCAGGCGGTCGACTTCGGCGCGGACGGCAAGCTCGTGATCGACGCCGACGAGAACCGCTGGGTCGTACCTCGGCTCGACGGCCTGCCGAAGGCCGACCGCGAAAGGTTCGAGCGGTACGTCTACTGGTGACGCGTCAGCCCAGGCCGCGGAAGTTGGGCCGCAGCCGCCAACCGCCCGAGTCATGTGGCCGGAGGATGCCCACCAGCGCACCGCCGACATCCACGGCGGCCACGGCGTCGGCAGGATCGACGCTCGGAATCGAGACCCGGGGAGTGGACACGCTCGCGGGCAGCGACACGAGACCGCCCCGGACCGCGCGGTCGAGCAGGTCGTCGGCGAGCGTCGCCTGCGGCAGATGCGGCACGGCGTCGAGTGGGGCCATGACCGCCGCGGCCACCGTGTCGGCCGTCAGGGCGGCGAACGGGATCGCCCCCACCCGCAGGAACGGCCCGACCGCTGTGCGGACGAGCGATTCCATGACGGCGGTCGTGCCGAGTGCGGCGGCCAGGTCGCGGCCGATGGCCCGCACGAACGTGCCGGTCGAGCAGTCGATGGCGAGAGCCAAGCGTGGCCAGTCGTAGCCGGTCACCTCCAGCCGGTCGATCCGCACGGCCTTCTCTGGCAACGTGATCTCGCGGCCGCGGCGGGCCAGGCGATAGGCCCGCTTGCCGTCCACGTGGACGGCCGAATAGTCGCAGGGCCGTTGCCGAATCTCCCCCCGAAAGCCTGCCAGCGCGCCTTTGATCTCATCGCGTGTGGGGTGACGCGGGGCGGCCTCCACCACCACCGGCGTCTCCAGATCATCCGACGGGCTCGACCTGCCCAGCAGGAACTCTGCCGCGTAGGCCTTGGGAAGCCGATGGATGAAATCGATGAGCTTGGTGGCGTGACCGACGCAGACCAGGACGACACCGCTTGCCAGCGGGTCGAGGGTGCCGGCGTGTCCGACCGACCGCAGGCCCAGGCAGCGGCCTACGACGTCGACCACCTGCCGCGAGCTGACGCCCGCTGGCTTGTCAACCGGGATCAGCCCCGAGAATGGGAAACGCATAGAGGTCCGCCACGGCGGCGGCTGATTTGCCCGAGAGTCGCATACGCTCCCGCAAACCGATGGGATCGGCCACCGCGCCGGCGACGAGCCGGTCGAATTTGAGGTCCACGATCGCGGCGGTGCGGGTCACATCGGACCGGGCGTGGCCGAGCGGATGCCGCACGAGCCCGCCGTCGAGCGTGCCGAGCGATTCGTGTTCGATGACCACGCTCGTGGGGATGCCGTCGGGATAGAGGGCGTCGTAGCCCGGCCCGCCGTGCTCGATCACGATCCGGTCGATGAGCCCGCGGACAGCCGGGTCGCCGATCGCGGAGGCGGCGTAGTCGTCCGGCAGGAGCATCAGCGCCTCCCAGCCCGGCGGATGGTCGCGCGGGGCGGACGCGGCCTTGAGCAGCGTGCGGGCGAGAATGTAGGGCAGCGAGTGGTCGGCCGACTGACGCGTCGTCGGTGTCCGCTTGGCAGGGTCGGCGATGATCGTGTAGGCGGGTTCGTAGATGCGGACACGAACGCGGCGGATGCCGTCGATGGTGGCGGCCAGGGCCGGCTGCTGGGCGAACAGGTTGACCAGCGACTCCAGGGCACCGGCCGACTGGTGCTCGTAGAGGCCAAGTTTGAAATGCATGGCGTGGATCGCGAAGGCGTCGCCGCCGAGGCCGAGTTCGAGGTCGAAGGGGCTGCGTCCCTCCGGCGTCGGCACGTTGCAGCGGTAGACTGCCAGCGGATTGCGAAACACGTCCCGGGGGCCCACGAATCCCGCCAGAGCGCGGCGGCCGCACATCACCGCCGCCTCCGCGGCCAACGCCGCCGAGGCGCCCTTGCTGTCGGAAAGCTGATGCCCGGCGCGGATCGCCCGGAAGGGCACGTAGTGGGCCACGGCCATCCCGATCGCCGCTTCCACCTGCTCCTCGTCGCCTCCCAAGGCGGCCGCGAAGGCCGTAGCCGAGGCGACCGTGCCGTGGTGGACGTGGTCGATGGCGTGGTTTCGCAGCGCGAATACTTCCGCCAGCCGGCCCCGGATCTCGTCGATCAAAAGCATCACCCGCAGCGTCGCGTCGCCGTCCAGACCGGCCTCCGTCGCGGCGGCGATCGCCACGGGGTAGTAGTCGTTGTGTCCGAACTCGCCGGCGGTTCGGCCGTGATCCGGGTCGTAGCCGAAGTTCGTGCCGTTGGAGTCCCACTCCCGCACGGCCGAGGCATTGGCCGCCACTGCCCGCTCGGTCAGGCAGCGGCGGGACGATCCGAAGCAGACAACGCCGGCGGAGCCCATCGACGGCGTGCTGGCCAGCGCCTCGCGCCGCAGGACCCGCGGCGCGTTGGTGCCGGCGGCGATGGCCGAGACGCCGCAGCCGACCGAGTCGAGGTGAAACCGCTCCAGGAGGCCGATCGTCCGCCGGCCCAGGGAAACCGCGGATCGGCCCAGGAAGTCGATCGCGTAGGCGGCCAGCCCTCGGGCCTGGTTCGAATCGGCGGGGAGGAGCCGCGTCGGGCCGTCGGCGGCCGGCGGAGCGGTGGGTGTCGTCATCGGAATCCGTCCGGGCGGGCGGGCACGCGGCCCCGGGGAGCCGCCCCGTGTTGTACCCGGCGGACACGATCCCGCCATGGGCCGGCGGCGGATACACTCGACCATATGACCCCCACTCGCCTCGGGCCGTACACCATTCGCGGACGACTCGGCCGTGGTGGCATGGGCACCGTCTACGAGGCCGTTGACGACGCCGGCACGGTGGTCGCGGTCAAGACGCTCACCGCCCACCTCGGCGACGATGCGGGCATGCGGCGACGGTTCGAGGCCGAGATCGAGGCCCTCAAGTCTCTGCGGCATCCCGGGATCGTGCGGCTGCTGGCCTTCGGTGAGGAGGAGGGGCTGCCGTTCTTTGCCATGGAACTCGTCCGCGGCCGCAGTCTCGAGGAGATCCTCAAGGAGGGCCGGCGGTTCGACTGGCGGCAGGCCGTGGCCGTCGCGGCCGAGGTCGCCAGGGCTCTCAAGTCTGCCCACGACCAGGGCATCGTCCACCGCGACCTGAAACCAGCAAACCTGCTCTTTCCCGACGACCCGGCGGGCGGATCCGTGAAACTGGCCGACTTCGGAATCGCGCGGCTGTTCGGTGATGCCAGCCGCACGCAGGCCGGCACGGTCGTGGGCACCGCCCAATACATGGCGCCGGAACAGGCGGCGGGCGAGGCCGTGGATGCACGCGTCGATCTCTACGCCCTCGGACTAGTGATCCATGCGATGGTCGCCGGCCAACCACCGTTCCGAGGCGGCAGCATGAGCGACGTCCTCCGTCGCCAGCGGCGGGAGACGCCCTCGCGAATCTCGTCGCTCGTGCCGGACATCCCGCCGGCGCTCGACGAGCTGGTGACGAAGTTGCTCGCCAAGCAGCCGGCCGACCGTCCGGCCAGCGCCCTGGCCGTCGGCCGGATGCTGTCGGCCATCGAGGCCGCGGGCGAGGCGAGCCCCGGGCCGGTCGATGCGGGGACACCGGCCATGATCGATGCCACGTCGGCGACCATGCCCGGACGGCCGACGGCGGCGATCAACCCCGAGGCCGCCACGCGGACGTTCGCGGCCGCCGCCGCCACCGGCGGGTCCTTGGCCCATCGCGCCACGGCTCCGGACGGTGTCACCCTGCCCGCGGAGAGGACCGTCCCCGCCAGCCGGTTCATGACCGTCGAGCAGATGCACCGCGAGGTGAAGGAACGAGCCGATCGCACGGTGCACCGCGACCGACTCGTGCGACTCGCGATGGCGGCGGCGCTGCTGGCCGCCGTGGTCGCTGCCGGCTACGCGCTGCTTCAGCCACCGTCGGCCGATCAGATATACAACCGGATCGCGGCGGCGACGGCCGGCGCCGACACCGACCCCCGCGACGCGCGACCGCTGATCGACCTGTTTCTGGAGCGATTTCCGATGGATCGCCACGCCGCCGACGTCCGTGAGCTGCTCCGTCGCATTCAACTCGACGCGCTCGAACGACGCGGCCGTCGCCGGCCACGGTCCGATGCGACCCTCGAGCCGCTCGAACGGGAGTACCGGGCGGCGATGGATCGCGAGCCCGAGAGTCCACTGGCGTGCCTAGCCGCCCTGGAGGCGATCCGGTCGTTGCATGCCGCCGGTACACGCTTCGCACCATCGCCGGCGGACGAGGCTCGCGGCGACGACCCCTTGCTCTGGCTCGACCTGGTCCAGCGGCAGATCGACCGTCTCGCCCCGCTCGCGGCCAGGGAACGAGCCGAGGATGCGGCTCGCACCGGTGAGACGCTGGCCGAAGCGGCCGCGCTCGCCGTCGCCGCCCACCGTGCCGCGGATGCCGAGCGGCGGGCGGCCGCGGCGGACCGCCGCCGTGAGTTGCTCGCCGGCCTCGTCGAGATCTATGCCGACCGGCCGCACGTCGCCGCCGAAGTCGCCGAGGCACGGCGGCTGCTGGAGCAGCCCGATCCGTCGCCCGCGCCCGCTGGTCCGTCGCCATGATCGACCCTCATCCATCGTCGGCCCATCGCGACCGCCGGCGGCGAAGCACCGCGGCCTTCGCCCATGCCCGCACGCTGATTCCCGGCGGCGTCAACTCGCCGGCCCGGGCCTTCGGTGGCGTGGGCGGAGAGCCCATCTTCTTCCGTGCCGCGGCGGGACAGTGGCTCACCGACATCGACGGCAATCGGTACCTCGATTACATCGGCTCCTGGGGACCGATGATCCTGGGGCATCGGCACCCGCGGGTCGTCGCGGCCATCGAAGCGACGCTGGCGACGGGAACGAGCTACGGCGCTCCGACCGAGGCCGAGACCCGTCTGGCCGAGTTGATCGTGGCGTCCGTACCGTCGATCGAGAAGGTCCGGCTGACCAGTTCCGGCACGGAGGCGGCGATGTCGGCGGTGCGGCTGGCCCGCGGCTTCACGGGTCGCGATAAGATCGTGAAGTTCGCGGGCAACTACCACGGCCACGGGGACAGTCTGCTGGTGGCCGCCGGCTCGTCGGCGGCGACGCTCGGCGTGCCCGATTCGCCCGGCGTCACGGCGGGCACGGCCCGCGACACGCTGGTGCTGGAATACAACGAGCCGGCGGAACTCGAGGACACCTTTCGCCGCGAGGGTGAGCGGATCGCGGCGGTGCTCCTGGAGCCGGTGGTGGGCAACATGGGGCTCGTGCGGCCGAGCCACGAGTTTCTCGCCACGGCGCGGCGTCTGACGCACGAGTCCGGCGCGCTGTTGGTGTTCGACGAGGTGATGACGGGCTTTCGGCTCGCGCTCGGCGGCGCCCAGGAAGTGCTCGGCGTCACGCCGGACCTGACCGTGCTCGGCAAGATCGTGGGGGGGGGGCTGCCGCTGGCCGCCTACGGGGGCCGGGCCGACGTCATGGATCACGTGCTGCCGGCCGGCAGGGTGTTCCAGGCGGGCACGCTCTCGGGCAACCCGCTGGCGGTGGCCGCGGGCACGGCAACGCTGGAGGCGCTCCGTGACGACCCGCCGTACGCCAGGCTCGAACGACACGGCGCCGCACTCGAGGCCGGGTTTCGGGCCGCCGCCACCGCCGCCGGAACGCCCGTCTGGATCGCCCGTGTCGGCAGCATGATGACGATGTTCTTCCAGCCGGCGGGGGCAGCACCGGTGATGGGCTGGCGGACGGCGTCGCAGAGCGACAAGGCGGGGTATGCGCGGTTCTTCTGGGGCATGATCGACCGCGGCGTCTACCTGCCGTGCAGCCAGTACGAAGCGCTCTTCATCTCGGCGGCTCATGCCGACGCCGACATCGACGCGACCAGCGTCGCCGCACGCGAGACGCTCGCGGGCTCATGACGCGGCCGTTCGGTGGCCACCGTCGAGGTGGAAGTCCACCACCAGCGGCAGGTGGTCGCTGGCCGCCTTGGCGAGGCTCGTACGGACCACGCGGACGTGCCGCACGTCGATGCGGCCACGGGCGAAGACCTTGTCCAGTCCGCCCATCGCCAGCCAGGCCGGGAAGGTGCGAAACCGCGAGGCCGGGCTCGTCAGGTGGCGGAAGCCGGCGGCGGCGAACCGGTCGGTCGCCAGCGTGTCGCGCCAGTCGTTGAAGTCTCCCACGACGAGCGTGGGATGCGGATCGGCCGATCGGAAGAGCATGTGACCGAGCAGCCGCTCGACCTGCCACCGCCGCTCCCCCTCGGCCAGGCCGAGATGGGTGTTCACCAGGTGCAGTACGCCCTCGGGCGAATCGACCAGCACGAGCTGTGCGCCCCGCGACTTGCGGCCGCCCCGCCGCAGGGAAATGCGGTGCCGACTCGCGATCGGCCAGCGGGAGAGCACCAGGTTGCCGTAGGTGCCTCCGCCCACGTGCACGTTCGGCTGGAAGACCGAGTGGCTGCGGAAATAGCGGGCCAGCAGTCGCGGCTGGTCGTCGTGGTGGCTGCGATGCACCAACCGATCCACTTCCTGGAGGCAGACGAGATCCGGATTCTCCGCCTCGATGCAATCGATGATCCGGGCCAGCGAATACCGCCGATCCCGGCCGCCGATGCCTTTGTGGATGTTCCAGGTCAGCAGCCGCATCGAACCCTACGGCCGCGACCCGGCGGGTGAGGCCGGGGCGACGTCATCCTCGGCCGGACGAAATCGCTCAGCCGATCATGAGGACGGCGATCGCGACGACGGCGGCACCGACGCTCACCGGCAGCGTGACCCACGAGCCCGAGATGCCGCGGGCCGCGAGCCGCTGGCTCCGCTCGATGGCCGGCAACCCCAGCAGCTCTTCAAGGTCGGCCACCGTGATCGGCTCGCTCAGCACCACGTCGGCATACCCGCCGCCGGCGTCCGGGCCGCCGATCAGGGCCACCTTGGAATCCCGGCGGAATCGGCCGAGCAGTTCCACGAAGTCCTGTCCGGTCATGTCGTCGAGGTCGGCGGCGACCAGCCAGGCATCGATCTCGAGGTGCCGGGCGAGCTTCAGGGCCTGGGCTCCGCTGGACCGGAAGTGCAGGCCGATCCGCCCGGATCGGGCGCTGGCAGCGAGGTCGCAGTAAGCGTCGAACGCGGGATCGACGACCACCACGTTGGGCATCCGGCCCAGGGCTTCGGCTTCTTCGTTCATCCATGTCGCCTTGATGACCATGTCAGTCCCCTCGTGAAAAACGTGTGAAATCGTGCGGAAAAGCGGTGAGCGTCAAGTTTCGTTCGGTTCGGTCAGCGGAGCCTTCAGACCAGGGAAACGATCGACAGGAAAAATCCGATCGGCAACAGACAGAGACAGAGATCCGTCCTCGTCAGGGTTCGGCGTAGCCCCGACACCGCGATCGATGCCCCCTGCATCCGATACGTGCGCGTGGTTGCTTGCATGAGATGAACTCAGTGCCCGTCTCGCAAAACTCTGGATTGAGATCAAGCCTGTGTGTCGTGATCGCCCGCGGTCTGCTTCCGTCGTCTGGCTGCGGTCCGACTGCAGA
>VGYP01000115.1 GCA_016872955.1 Planctomycetota bacterium | reverse complement strand
CTCGTGGTTCTTGACCAGGTCGCCGTGAGCGTCCCAGTTGTCGTCGTTGTGCGCGCCGCCGGAGTAGAGCTGGATGAACCGCACACCGCGTTCCACCAGCCGGCGGGCCAGCAGGCAGCGACGGCCGAAATCCGCCGTGCGGGGATGGTCGATGCCGTAGAGCCGCTTGGTCTCCTCGGTCTCGCTCTCCAGGTCGACCGCCTCGGGGGCGTGTTCCTGCATCTTCCAGGCCAGCTCGTACGAGGCGATGCGGGCGGCCAGTTCGCTGTTGTCGCCCCGCGACAGGAGGTGTGCCGAGTTGGCCTCGCGAAGCGAGTCGAGCATCGCCCGCTGCGCGTCCAGGGGCATGTCGGCGGGCGGGGCGAGATCGAGGATCGGAGCCCCCTTGCTTCGCAGGATCGTGCCCTGGTAGGTGGCCGGCATGTAGCCGCTCGACCAGTTCTTAGCGCCCGAGATCGGTCCGCCCGTGGGGTCGAGCATCACCACGAAGCCGGGCAGATTCTCGTTGATGCTGCCCAGGCCGTAGTTGATCCACGAACCGAGGCAGGGGGCGCCCGACTGGATCTTGCCCGAGTTCATCTGCAACATCGCCGAGCCGTGGATCGGCGAGTCGGCCGTCATCGAATGGATGAACGCGATCTTGTCGACGTTTCGGGCGACGTTGGGAAACAGGTCGCTGACCCACTTGCCGCACTCGCCGAACTGCTTGAAGTTCCACTTGGGGCCGACCACCCGGCCCTGATTCTTCTCGCCGCCGCGGCCCTTCGTCTTGACCGGGATCGTCTGGCCGTCGAGCGGATAGAGCGCGGGCTTGTAGTCGAAGGTGTCGACGTGACTCGGGCCGCCGTACATGAACAGGAAGATCACGCTCTTGGCCTTTTGCGCGATCATCGGCGGCTTCGCCGCCAGCGGATTGGCGAAGGGCACGCCCGTCGCGGCCAGCGTCTGCCGGCCGAAGAAGCCGCCGTCGAGCAGGCCGGCCAGCGCCAGCCCCGTGAACGATCCACCCGCCTCCCAGAGGAACTCCCGCCGGGTGCGGTGGCAGAAGGCGTTCCGCCGGTCGTGATGGTCTGGAGCCGACATCGCGTTTCTCCGTCAGTCGAGGTAGGCGAACTCGTTGAGGTTCAGGACCATCAGGCAGTAGAGTTCCAGGGCCCGGGCTGGCCCGACGCCATCCTTGGACTCGAGGGTCTCGACCAGGGCGACGCCCCGGCGAACCTCGCCGTCGTCGGCTGGTCGCACGAGCGCAACCTCGATGGCACGGCGGACCATCGCGGCAGTCTGGTCGGCATTGGTGCCGCCGGCCTCGCGCCGCACCCGCTCGGCGAACACCCGTGCCTGGGCATGCAGGAAGTCGCCGTTCATCATGCCGAGAGCCTGCGTCGGTTGCGTGGTGACGAACCGCACCGGGCAGGACGTGTCGGGATCGGCCAGGTCGAAATCGGCGAGCAGCGGGGTGATCAGCGAACGCTTGACGTGGACGTACACGCTGCGGCGTGCCTGCTCCTCCTGCGGCGAGTTGCCCCAGCCGTCGCCGGGTCGCGACTGCGTGGCCAGCACGGCCTGCGGCATCGCCGGGTAGACACCGGGGCCGAACATCTTCGGGTTGAAGGCACCGCTGGCCACGTGGATGGAGTCACGGAGCTCCTCCGCCGTGAGCCGCCGCATGTCGAATCGCCAGAAGGAATCGTTGAGCGGGTCCTTGGCCAGTGCGTCGGGAACGGCCCGCGCCGACGCGCGGTAGGCCCGCGACATCAGGATCAACTTGTGGAGGGACTTCATCCTCCAGCCCCCCGCGACGAACTCCGTGGCCAACCAGTCGAGGAGTTCCGGATGGGTGGGCGGGTCGCCCATCAGGCCGAAGTTGTTGGGGCTGCGGACGATGCCCCGGCCGAAGTGATACTGCCAGACACGGTTGACGAACACGCGGGCCGTGAGCGGGTTTCCCGGCGAGGCGATCCACTTCGCCAACGCCGAGCGGCGGCCGGTCGAGCGGCCATCGGCCGGCGGTTCGATCTGCGGGACGGGGGGCGAGAGCACCTGTGGAAACGTCGGCTCGACCCTGTTCTCCGGCTTCTTGTCGGCATGCGGATTGCCGCGGTAGAAGATGAATGTCTCGGGCGCTTCGCGGCCGTGCTCGCTGACGACCAGCCCCTTGGTGGGCACATCGCGGGCCTTCTCGGCCTCGAGCGTCACGAGAATCTCCTTCCAGCCGGCGAGGTCCGTGCGGGTCAGCTCGTCGAGGGCCTGTTCGCCGTGTTCCTGGAGCCGCTTGCCGATCGCGTCGATGTTGGACTTCGCCTCGGCCAGTCGCCGCTCAACCTCCTCCGCCCGGTGCTTGGCCTCCGACACGGTCGCCTCGCCGGGGGGCAGCAGCCGCTCGATGAAGGCCGGATTCATCTGCCGGTCGCCCATCGGCGTCACGTTGTGGAAGATCGCGACCATGCCGTAGTAGTCGCGGAGCGTGATCGGGTCGATCTTGTGGTCGTGGCAGCGGGCACAGTTGATCGTCAGCCCGAGGAAGGCCTGCCCGGTCGTGGAGACGACGTCGTCGAGCCAGTCGTAGCGAGCCTGGACCTTGTCGGCGGGCTCGTCGTCCCAGAGCCCGAGGCGGTAGTAACCGGTGGCGACCAGCGCGTCGGCCGTGGGATCGGCCAGTTCGTCGCCCGCCAGCTGCTCCAGCACGAAGCGATCGTAGGGCTTGTCGCCGTTGAACGACCGGATCACGTAGTCGCGGTAGCGCCAGGCGTGCGGCTTGGCGCCGTCGCGCTCGAACGAGTTGGTGTCGGCGTAGCGGACGAGGTCGAGCCAGTGCCGTGCCCACTGCTCGCCGTAGTGGGGCGAGGCTAGCAGCCGATCGACCACCTTCTCCCAGGCCGACGGCGAGTCGTCGGCCATGAAATCAGCCATCTCCTTGGCGGTCGGCGGTAGGCCTGTGACGCCGTAGGTGGCCCGCCGCAGCAGGCCGGCCTTGTCGGCCAGCGCGGGCGTGGGCAGGCCGCGGGCGGCGAGTCCCGCCTCGATGAAGGCGTCCACGGGATTGGTCGTGGGGGCCGCCGCCGGCACCGGCGGGCGTTTGGGGGAACGAAACGCCCAGTGCGACTGCCAGGTGGCGCCGGAGGCGATCCATTTCTCGAAGGCCGCGATGTCGGCCGCCGACAGCCGCGCCCCCTCGGGCGGCATGCAGGTGTCGGGATCGGTGGAAGAAATCCGGGCCAGCATCTCGCTGGCCGCCGCGTCGCCCGGCACGATGGCCCGCGCCCCGCTGTCGAGAGCGGCCGTGGCCGAATCGCGGTCATCCAGCCGCAGCCCTCCCTCGTGGGTGTCTGGTCCATGGCAGGCGTAGCAGCGGCGGGCGAGCACCGGTTGGATGTCGCGGGCGAAGTCCACGTCCGGGGCGGCCGCCCGGCAGGTCGCCGTGAGCGGCCATCCGGCGAGCAGCGCCAGGACCGTGACGGAAATCCGCATCGCAACTCCGACACGTTTGAGGTGAGGACGGTGAGGGACCCAATAGCAGGCAAGATTCATTTCGAGAGGATATTTTATGACCCACGCAATTCCAGGGCAAATCCACGCCGATCCGGTGGCCCGCATCGACTGTCGGGGGGGCTTGCCGACGATCCAGCCGCGCAGCAGTCGCGGGTCCGACGACGGCCGGATTCGCGTTACAATCCGCCCCCTGAGCGGTTTACGTCGCCCGCCTCGGTTTTCCGTCGTCACCCCGCGAGGATTTCCATGCCCGCCACACCTGCCCCCCCCTTCTCGCTCGCCGGCCGCACGGCGTTGGTGACCGGGGCGTCCACCGGGCTCGGCAAGGCCATGGCCAGGTGCCTCGTGCTGGCTGGCGCGCGGGTGGCGATGAACTTCGCCAACAACGTCGTCCGGGCCGAGGCGGCCCACGCCGAGATCACCGCCATGGGCGGCTCCGCCGCGCTCTTTCGGGCCGATGTGACCGACGAGCAGCAGGTCGACTCCATGTTCACCGCCATTGAGCAATCGCTGGGGCCCGTGGACATCGTCGTTGTCAACGCCACGCCCGCCCAGCCGCTCAAGCCGATCGAGGAATACGACTGGGCCTTCTATCAGCAGATGCTGGATTTCTTCGTCAAGAGCCCCTACCTGCTGGCCCGACGGGCCCTGCCCGGCATGAGGGCCCGCCGTCACGGCCGATTGGTCAACATCACGAGCGAAGTCTTCCACCTTGGCGTCGCCCCCTTCTCGGCCTACGTCGCCGCCAAGGGCGGGCAGACGGGCTGGTCGCGAAGCATGTGCCACGAACTCGCCCCCCACGGGATCACGGTCAACATGATCGCTCCCGGCTGGATTCCAGTGGAGCGTCACGAGAACGACCCGCAGGCCGACAAGGACACCTACCTGGCGACCGTGCCGATGGGCCGCTGGGGCAAGCCGGACGAGGTGGGGTGGGCGGCGGTCTATCTGGCCAGCGACGAGGCAGCCTTCGTGACGGGACAGACGATCGCCGTCAATGGTGGCAAGACCTGCTGGTAGGGCCGTGCGCGCGCAGGCTCGGGGTCGCCCATGCCACCTCGCTGGACGCTCGCTGCGGGCATCCTGCCCTGCGCTCACTCCGAGCCGTCGGCGCTCCGCCCTCCGGGATGCGCTTGACGGCAAGGCCGGCTCGGTGGGTCGGGATCAGGCGTCGAAATAGAGGCAGAACTCGTAGGGATGTGGCCGCAGCCGCATCGGCCCGACTTCACGGTCCCGCTTCCACTTCAGCCACGTCGCGATCACGTCGTCGGTGAACACGTCGCCACGGAGCAGGAAGTCGGCATCCTGCTCGAGTCGGTCACAGGCTTCGGCCAGCGAGGCCGGGGCCTTGGAAACGCTGGCCAGCTCCTCGGGCGGCATGTCATAGATGTCCCGGTCGAGCGGATCGCCGGGGTGGAGCTTGTTCTGCACGCCGTCGATGACCGCCATCAGGATCGCCGCAAAGGCCAGATAGGGATTGCAGGTGGGATCGGGGCAGCGAAACTCCACCCGTTTGGTCTTGGGGCTCGTCGAGTACATCGGAATCCGACAGGCTGCCGAGCGATTCCGCTGTGAGTAGGCGAGGTTCACGGGGGCCTCGTGGCCGGGCACGAGCCGCTTGTAACTGTTGGTCGTCGGGTTCGTGATGGCCAGCAGGGCCGGGGCATGCCGCAGGATGCCGCCGATGGCGTGGATGCCCGTCTCGGAAAGGCCGGCGTAGCCGGTGCCGGCGAACAGCGGATGCCCGTCCTTCCAGAGCGAGACGTGCGTGTGCATGCCGGACCCGTTGTCGCCGAAGATCGGCTTGGGCATGAAAGTGGCCGTCTTCCCGTGGCGGCGGGCGACGTTCCGGACCACATATTTGTAGAGGCACATCTGATCTGCCATGCGGACGAGATCCTGGTAGCGCATGTCGATCTCGCACTGGCCGCCGGTCGCCACCTCGTGGTGCTGGGCCTCGACGTCGATCCCGCAGTGGATCATCGTCTGCATCATCTCGTTCCGCAGGTCCATCAGCTGGTCGGATGGCGGGCAGGGGAAGTAGCCCTCCTTGTGCCGCAGCGTGTAGCCGAGGTTTGGGCGGTCGCCGCGGCCGCGGTTCCACTCCGCCTCGGCGGAATCGACGTGGTAGTAGCCCTCGTGGGCGTTCTGGTCAAAGCGGACCGCGTCGAACACAAAGAACTCGGCCTCGGGCCCGATGAAGCATGTGTCGGCGATGCCTGTCGACTTCAGGTAGTTGACCGCCTTGCGGGCCACGTTCCGCGGGTCGCGGGAGTAGTCTTCCCTGGTGATCGGATCCTGGATCTCGCAGATCATTGCCAGGGTCGACGTGACCATGAACGGATCGACGAAGGCGGTGTCGGGCACGGGCACGAGCAGCATGTCGCTCTCGTTGATCGACTGCCACCCGCGGATGCTCGAGCCGTCGAAGCCCAGCCCGTCCTCGAAGGTCTCCTCTTCCAGCTTGCCGACGGGGATCGTGAAGTGCTGCCAGGCACCGAAGAAGTCGGCAAACCGGAGATCAACGGCCTTGACCTCCTTTTCGCGGCACATTGCGAGCACTTCACGGGGCTTCACGGGCGGACCTCCTGCAGGACTGGCTTTCCGGCCGACCATCATACGCTCGCCTAGCGGCGGCTCCTCGCGGGGGTGGCCGGGGGTGGTCCGGAAGGGTCGGAACCGAGACGGCCGTGCTATAGTGAAAGGGGCGTCGGGTTCGAAAGTTCGAAACGAGATCCGTTCTTTCCGGGAGCGAGACCGTCATGCCTTCCCTCTTTGCCGCCCGCTCCCGGCCTCGGCTCGCCGCGGGCTTCACGCTGGTCGAGCTGCTCGTGGTGATCGCGATCATCGCCACACTCGTGGCCCTGCTCCTGCCGGCGGTGCAGGCGGCCCGCGAGTCGGGCCGACAGACGGCCTGCCGCAACAACCTCAAACAAATCGTGCTGGCCTTCCAGGGGCACGAGTCGACGTTCGGCACGTTTCCGGACGGCGGCGAGGGGCCGCAGGCCACGCGGACCCTGATGGGCGGGTCGCCGACGGTCGCCCCGCAGCAGCACGCGGGCTGGGCCTTCCAGATCCTGCCGCACATGGAAAAGACGAACATCTGGGACATCCCTAACTTCGACATGCTCGGGGCCACGCTGATCGACTTTTATGCCTGCCCGTCCCGACGGTCACCGACCCTGCTGCCGGGGCTCAATCGCGGGTCGCTCGACTACGCGGCGAACGGCGGCACCGACAACGGTTCGACCGCCTACGGCGGGCAGACGCTATCGGCCTGTGGCGAGTGCAAACCGTGGGGCGTGCCCGGCAACGGCCGGGATGCTCCGGTGGTGCGGCGACCCAACGGCACCGCCAGTCGGGCGGGGGCCGTCAAGGCGGCGAGCATCAAGGATGGCCTGAGCAACACGCTCCTGATCGGCGAGAAGTGTCTCAACGCCGGCCTGCTCAGTCAGCAGCAGACCGACGACACGTACGGCTGGGTCGCGGGCTTCTACTGGGAAACCGTCCGCTGGGGCTTCGTGCCTCCCTCGCGTGATTTCCGGGACACGACACCGGCCGCCGCCTCTAGCGGCAACGAGGCGCTTCACCAAGCCTTCGGCTCGGCTCACCAGGCCGTGTTCTTCGGCGGCCTGTGTGACGGGTCGGTGCGGTCGATCGACTTCGATGTCTTGCTCGATACGTTCCAGCGGCTGTGCTCTCGGTCGGACGGGCGACTCTTCGACGCCGCGACGTTCTAGCACGACCCTGCGACCTTCAGGGGTGGGCGGGCGGCTCGAGCCTGGCGACCCAGCCGGCGTCGCTGGAGAACCGCAGTGAGCCGCGAAGCAGGTCGCCCTCCAGGCGAATCGTGACGCTGGTCTCCGGCGTGGCGGGCCTGGCCTCCTCGTTGGCGTAGCCCCCCGCATCGAGCCGACGCGCGAATCCGCGTCGTCCCGAGACCTCGGCGGCGAGTACCTCGAGCCAGGCGAGTCGATGAGCCGGCAGCGGCGCGGCGGCGACGGCCTGGCCCCCGGCGACCGGGATCGCGGCCAGTCGCCAGGTGCGGCAACCGTTCGCCTCCTCCAGCAGGAGGTCGTAGTGGAGGCAAGCTGGATCGTCCGGGTGGCCGACGTGTTGGAGGAGAACGAACCGAGGCATCAAGTTCCGCGATCGCACGCGGCCTTCGTCGCGGCTCAGTAGCCCTCGCCGTCGCCTGCCGGCTCCGTCGCGATGGCCAGCGGCTTGGGCTTGTGGCGGACCGCGCGGCGGGCATGTTCGTCCCGCAGCCGCTCGATCGCGGCCTCCAGGCTCATGGCGCCCAGGTCACCGTCGAGCCGGTCCCGGAGACTGACGGTGCCGGCCGCCTCGTCCCGCGGGCCGCAGACCGCCATCATGGGAATCAGGTCGAGCTGGGCCGTGCGAATCTTGGCCCCGAGTTTTTCGGCAGCCAGGTCGATGCCCACCCGCAATCCCGCCGCCTCGAGCCGCGTCTTCACGGCCTCGGCGTAGGCCTCGCTCTTCTCGCTCACGGGAATCACGCGCACCTGCTCCGGCGCGAGCCAGAGCGGGAAGGCGCCGGCGAAGTGCTCGATCAACACCCCCACGAACCGTTCCATGCTGCCCAGGGGCGCGCGGTGGATCATCACGGGCCGGTGCTTGGCGTTGTCGGCGCCGATGTACTCGAGGTCGAATCGCTCGCCGCTCGGCAGGTTGTAGTCGAGCTGGACGGTGCCCAACTGCCACTCGCGGCCGAGCGAGTCGTTGACGACGAAGTCGATCTTCGGCCCGTAGAAGGCCGCCTCCCCGGGCTCGGGCTCGCAGCCCGGTAGGTTCATGCGGCGGGCCACCCGCTCGATGGCCGCCTCGGCCTCGGCCCACCGCTCGGGCGGGCCGACGTACTTGTCGCTCGCCGGGTCGCGGAACCCGAGTCGGACGCGGAAGTTGTCGAAGGCCAGGCTCTCGAGCACCTTGAGCGTGAACGCGATGCAGCCCTCCACCTCCGCCTCGACCTGCTCGGGGGTGCAGAAGATGTG
>VGYP01000114.1 GCA_016872955.1 Planctomycetota bacterium | reverse complement strand
GGCTGTACTGGGAACTGGTCGATCCCGGCCTCGTCGAGCAGGCCACGCTCGGCCATCACGACTTCCTCGACGCGGGCCTGTTCGTCACGCACCTCTCCTGCGAGCCCGAGGACATCGACGCCTCGCTGCACCGCATCCTCGGCGTGTACGCCGCGGCGACCTGCGACGGCATCGCGGCGTCCGAGCTCGACCGGGCCCGCAACAAGGCAGCCGGCCGCGTGGTGCTGGCGGGCGAACGGCCCCGCCGCCGATTGTTCGACATCGGCCTGGACTGGTCGCACGCCCGCCGTCATCGTTCCGTGGCCGACGTGCTCGCGCTCGTCGAGGGCGTCTCCCTCGACGACGTGCACCGCATGCTGGCCGAGTGGCCCCTCGGCGCTCCCTCCGCCACCGTCGTGGCCGGGCCGGCCGCGTGAGCCGCCCGTAGGTGTCGGGGCTTTCGTCGGCTCGCGACGGCAGGGCATAATCGAACCCTCGGAGCGTACCCCTGATGCCCCTGCTGCTCGCCGACGCCAATCGCTGGTTGATCCCGCTGCCACCGGTCTGGCTGCTTGGCGCCGCCGCCCTGCTGACGATGCTCGCGGCCATGGCGGGTTGGTCACTCCTGCGGCTCGTGGCCCCGCGGCTGGCAGCGGAAGCCCGGGCGTCGCTCGGCGATGGTTTCCTCGGACCGCTGGCCTGGCTGCTGACCGCCTTCGCCGCGTTGATGATCGCCTTCACGGTCGCGGGAGGCGTCGGCCTGCCGCTGCCCCCGGAGTTTGCCTTCTCCGATGCCGCACCACTGGCCCAGTTCGGCCGCTCGCTGGTGCGGATGACCTCCGCGAACGACTTCCGCCGCACGGTGACCGTCGATCCCGGGGCGAACCTCCAGACGATTCCGCTGCCGCTGCGGCCCCAGGAACTCGCCCGCCTGGAACTCCAGGCCGACCGCACGATCGTCGTGCGCACCCAGCAGCCGGTCGGAGGCTTCGCCCTGGTCAGGGAGCCCGACGTGGTGCTCGAGGCCGGCCAGCCCTGGGTCTGGCAGCGGGCCGACGACGCGACCAATCCCTTCCTTGGCTCGACGGCGAAGCTCGAGGCCTCCAATGAAGCCGCCGCACCGGCCCGGCTTGAGATTCGCTGGCGGCTCGTCCCCGAACATCCCCAGGCGGCGATCCTGCCCTGGGCGTTTGTGGTGCTCGGCGGGATCGTGGCCGCCTACGCCCTCTTCCGCCTCGGTTGCGGTCGCGTGGCCGCCATCGCCGCGGCCACGACGAAGGAGGCGGTGGGCCAACCGCTCTATGCCGTGGTGATCGTCGTGGGCATCGCGTTGATCGTGGGCTTCCTCGTCATTCCCTACAACACGTTTGGCGAGGACGTGAAGATGTACAAGGACAGCGGCCTGACACTGATCAAGGTGCTCGCGCTGCTGCTGGTGGCCTGGACGGCCGGGGTGGCGGTGTCGGAGGAGATCGAGGGCCGAACGGCCCTGACGGTGCTCTCCAAGCCGCTGGCCCGCTGGCAGTTCGTGCTCGGCAAGTTCGCGGGCCTGGTGCTCGTAGCGCTGCTCGTGGTCCTGATCCTCGGGGCGGTGCTCCTGGCGATGACCAACTTCAAGGTGGTCTACGACGCCCGCGAAAGCGCCAAGGTCGAGCCGGTCTGGTGGGAGTGCGCCGACGAGATGATCACCGTCGTGCCCGGCCTGGCCCTGGCCTTTCTGGAGACAGTGGTGATGGCCGCGATCGCCCTGGCCGCCTCGACGCGGCTGGGCACGGTCGCCAACCTCGTGCTCTGCTTCGCCGTCTACGCCCTCGGCCACCTCGTGCCCCTGCTGGTACAGTCGAGCGTCGGCAAGTTCGCGATCGTGCGATTCACCGGCCGGCTGTTTGCGACGGTGTTGCCGGTGCTCGACCACTTCACGGTCGAGGCGGCCGTGGTGGGTGGCGTGCCGGTGCCGTGGGACTACCTCGGCTGGGCCGCGGCGTATGCGGGGCTCTACTCCGCGGTCACGATCCTCGTGGCGTTGGTGCTCTTCCAGCACCGCGACCTCGCCTGACCGCTCACCGGACCAGTCCGGTGCGAGCCGTGACGCCGAGCATCGTGAGGTCGTCGGTCGACGTACCGCGCAGCGTCCACCAGCCGCTGTCGGCGGGGCACATCACCTGCGCTTCCGCATGGCCATCGAGGAAGAAGACCATGCCGTTTCCCAGCCGCCGCTCCAGCCGCGGCCCGACGGCGACCCCGATCACCCGCTGCTCCACGCCGGGAACCAGGGTCGTCCGGAACTCGAACGATTCCCGCCCCAGATCGCCGTCGTGGGCCAGGCCGATCTGCCCCGTCCACTGGGTCGGCCCGGCTTCGATGAGTCCCGGGTCGGCGATCATGCCGGCGGCCACGTCGAACCGCTCGATGCGGCTGCGAATCTCCGCCGCCAGTGGGATCGGCTCCACGGTCTTGCCGCCGGGGCCCTGCACCGCGATGCCCTTGAACTCGAGCGGCGCATCCGCGGCCGTCGAGCCCGTACCGTCGACCTGACGCAGGGCCGCAGCGACCGACCCGGCGCCGTCGAAGTCACCGAGGCTGAACCCGTCGAAGCCGCCTGGAGGGGTCGCTTCCGCGACCGCGGGCCTGGCGAGGGCGGCAACGGCGAGGGCCAGGCCGGCCCCCATCGCAATGAACAGGAAACCACGTCTCATGCGAGCCCCTGGGTTGGGAAGGCGGCCATTCCACGCCTCTGGTGCTATCGACACGCCAGGCCCGGCGAGTTGCGTCGCGACCCTGCCGCCTGCGCAACGTACACCGGTCAGCCGGTCTTCCGGTGCGGGTAGAGTGGAATCGTCGCGGGCGACGGCCGGCCCGAGGAGCGGCCCGCCCCGAACCGAACGCACTCCATGGCCTCGAGCACCCGCGCGGCCACCTCGACCGCCGCCGCCCCCGCCGCTGCCGTCACGAGCGGCTCTCCGCCTGCCCGGATCGCCCGCAGCAGATCGTCGTGTTCGCCGGCGATCGCATTGGCATCCGCGATGGTGACCGTCTCACGCGGGAGGATGTCCGTGAAGAAGCGATCTTTGAGCAGCCCGCGGTCGGCAAGCGGCACGGCCGCGGCTTCGAACCGACCCGCCCGGACCACCTCCGACGGGGCGATCACCTCGACGGTTTTGGCCGTGAGGTCGGCCGCCACGACGCCGCCCACCCCCCACAGGGAGAGACTGCGATCCGCCCGCGGACTGATCCGCGATGCGGAGAGCTCGGCCACGAGCCCGCTGTCGAAGCCCAGCCTCGCGCGCACGGCGTCCTCGTGGCCACCGGTGGCGACCAGGCCGTAGGCGTCCACCCATTCCAGCCGCCCGGGCGCAAGCGACAACACCAGATCGATGTCGTGGATCATCAGGTCATGGACGACCCCGACGTCTAGCGAACGAAACGTGAACGGGGCGAGGCGGCGAGCCTCGACGAACGTCACCTCGCCGGCGCGGTCGGCGGCGGTCCGCCAGGCGGGATTGAACCGCTCCACGTGTCCGACCGAAACCGTCCGCCCCAGGCGACGGGCCGCCGCGGCGATGCCGCGGGCCTCATCCACCGTCGCAGCCAACGGCTTCTCGACGAGCAGGTCGATGCCCGCCTCCAGCAGCGGCACCGCCACGGCGCCATGCAGCCCCGTGGGAGCCGCCACCACCACCGCCTCCACGAGGCCGGCGAGCTCCGTCGGGTCGGCCAAGGGGCGGCAGCCGTGTGCATCGGCCACCCGCTGGCGCGCCTCGGGTGAGGGATCGACAACCGCCACGAGCTCCACATCGTCGCGGCCGGCGAGCAAGTTGGCATGAATCGTGCCCAGATGCCCGCAGCCGACCACCGCCATCCGAATCCGCCTCATGCCGCCTTCCTCCGATCGCGAGACCGCCCGTGACGGCCGTCTTGTTGTTGCCCCAGAAATCCGAGCAGTTCCTCGATCGCCGGCAACAGCCTGCCCTGCCCGCGAAGCAACTCCCGCGCGGGCTCCAGGCCCACCTTCGCCCGATACAGGAGCCGGTGCGCTTCGCCGATGGCCTCGATCACGTCGCGGCCGAAACCGCCCCGCTTGAGGGCCACGACGTTGATGCACCGCGGCCTGGCCGGCGACCCCTCGCAGAGCATGAAGGGCGGCACGTCGTGCAACACCCGCGACAACCCCGCCACGAATGACCAGCCGCCGATCGTGGCCCAGTGGTGCACGGCCACCGCACCCGAGAGCGAGGCCCGCGAGTGGATCCGCACGTGGCCGCCCAGCAGGGTTCCGTTGGCGATTGTCACCTCGTCGGCGATCCGGCAGTCGTGGGCCACATGGCAGGCGGCCATGAGGAAGTTGCCGTTGCCGATCGTGGTCACCCCCTCTTCCTTCTCGCTCCCCCGGTTGATCGTGACACCCTCGCGAATCGTGTTGTCGTCGCCGATGTCGACCCGCGTCGCCGCGCCGCGGTAGCTGACGTCCTGCGGCTCGCCACCGATCACGCAGTTGGGGAAGATCCGATTGCGGGCACCGATGGTGACGCGACCCATGATCGTGACGTGGTTGTCGAGCACGGTGTCGGGACCGATCACGGCCTCGCCCGAGACCACGCAATGCGGGCCGACACGGACCCCCGCCGCCAACTCCGCCCGCGGATCGACGATCGCGGTCGGATGGACTTCGGGATCACGGCCCACGGGAGACAGGCCGACCGCGGGGGGTTCATCGCGCATGCCGCGTCAGGCCGAGGCCCGCCTCCACGAGAGGCTGCGGAGCCTCGCGGCGAGGAGGGCATTGAGTCGATGACCGCTTCGTGACGCCCGCACATGGGCATGAATCGGCCGGCCAGCCAGCGCCAGGTCGCCCACCAGGTCGAGCACCTTGTGCCGAACGCACTCGTCGGGCCAGCGAAGCGGATTGTCGATCGGGCCGTCGTCGCCAAACACGACCAGGTCCGAGGTCGAGACATCGGCCGCCAGGCCGGCAGCCCTCAACCGTTCGGCTTCGGACCGGGTGATGAAGGTCCGCGCGCTGGCCACGTCTGCGCGGTAGCCGTCGGGCGAGAGCCGGAACGACAGCGTTTGCCTGCCAATCGGACCGGGGCCGTAGTCGATTTCGTAGTCGATCGACAGCCCGGCATGCTGCGGCGGCAGCGCCTCGATCCAGGCCTCGCCATCGGTCACCCGACAGGGCTCACGAACGACCAGCGGCTTGATGGGCGAGCCGAGCCGCTCGATGCCGGCCTCGTCGAGCGCGGCCACGAACGCCCGTGACGAGCCGTCGAGGCCCGGGAGTTCCTCCGCCGAGACCCGCACGAGACAGCAGTCAATCCGCAGCCCCACCAGTGCACTGACGGCATGCTCCACCATCTGCACGGTGACGCCGGCCACAGCCAGGTTCGTGCGAGCCCTCGACTCCACCCGACTCTCCGCCGAAACGGGGATCCGCACCGGAACGCCCCGCACCGTCCTCAGGAAGGTGATCCCGGTATTGGCGGGTGCCGGCAGGAACTCGACGCGGCAAGGCTGCCCGGACCAGTACCCCCGGCCGGCGACGGCCACGGCGCGGCGGATCGTCTGCTGCGAGCGGAACGGCATGAAGAAGCCTGTGAGAACCGCCGCCGGGCGTCGCGTGCAGCGGCCGCCCGACGACACGTGGACGACGGCGACCTACCTCTGCTTGACACCCGCGGCCGGAGCAGTCGCGACCGGACCGGCATTGGGATCAATCATCTTGATGATCGCGTCGGTGATGTCGATCGACTTGCTGTAGTAGACGATCGGCTTGGTGATGCCGCCAAGAATGCGATTGCGGTCAGTCGGATCGATCGGCTCACCATCGAAGCGGTGCACGATGTCGATCTGGTAATGCTGGGCGAATGCCTTCACGTTCGCCTCGATTTCCTGATAGACCTCCAGATAGACCTTGGCCTCGCGCTCCATGAAATCCTTCTTCTGCAACTGGGCATTGACGTTGAAGTCACCCTGGGCCTTGGCAACCTCCGCCTCAAGCTTGCGATAATCGGGCGTCCCAACATTCAAGCCCTTCAACTGCTCGACCAGACCGGCGATCCGATCGCGCTCCCGCTTGAGCGCATTCTCCGCGGCGAGCACCTCGTCCTTCATCTTGTCCATCTTTTCCTTGAACTTCTTGTGCTGCTTGAAAATCTCACCCACGTCCACGACAGCCACGCGGATCGACGGAGCTGCCTGCGCCGCAGCAGCGGCGGGCTGTGCGGGAGGGCCGGCCTGAGGCAGGTTCTTCAGAGACCCTTGACCACGGGCGACCGGTGCGATCAAGACGACGACGAGGGCGACGAAAGCCATTTGCCTGTTCACGGATGCTCTCCTTGCTGGCGGTACGAAGGGCGGTCGCTCGCGGGAACCCGCCCGACGGCCGTGTTGGCCGCCCTGGATCCCGGTGAGGGGCAGGATGATGGCGGCCTCCCCCCCAACACTCAAGCCCATTTTTACGCCCAAAAAGCGGCATGGCGACCCCGGCCGGCGGTCCATGACAACCGTCCCTCGCCGCCCAAAGGCCGCCGCGCGCCGGCGGCCCGGCCCGGGGCCTCGGCCTGCTACCGAGGCGGGTCGAGCGTGACCTGGAGCGTCACCTCGGCACCGTCGCGGATCACGACGACCGGCACCGTCTCGCTCGCCTTGTGCTTCCGCAGGGCGCTGTCGAAGTCGTCCAGGTTGGTGATCGCGCTGGTTCCCAGCCGCACGATCCGGTCTCCCGCCGCGAGGCCCCCCTTGGCGGCAGGAGAATCCTTCGCCACCCCGGAGATCGAATAGCCACCCCCCGGCTTGCCGAAGTCGGGAATGCTGCCGAAGTACGGACGATCACCCCCTCCGGCGAACCGCGGCGAAGCCACCTCGACGTAGGTCGGCCGCTCGGGCTGGGAGGCGAGGTCACGGACGATCGCCGTCACGAAATCGGCCAGCCGCACCATGCCCTCGTAGTTGATCTTCTCGGCCGTGTCCGTGGGGCGGTGGTAGTCGGAGTGCGATCCGGTGAACACATGCAGCACGGGAACCTTCTTGGCGTAGAAGCTGGCATGGTCGCTGGGCCCGAAGCCGCCGGGTTCCTTGGCCACCTCGAGGCCGGACACGCCGGCGAGCCGGTCGACGAGCGGTTCGAGGCCGGTGCCGGTGCCCGTGCCGTGCACGATCACCTTGTCGCCGTCGAGCCGGCCGACCATGTCGAGGTTGACCATGGCCACTGTGTCGGCGAGCGGGACGGCCGGATTGGCGGTGTAGTGGCCGCTTCCCAACAGCCCCCGCTCCTCCCCGGAAAACGCGGCGAAGAGCACCGATCGCGGCAGGGGCGGGCCGGCCGCCAAGCGGCGGGCCACCTCCACGAGCAACGCCGTGCCGCTGGCGTTGTCATCGGCGCCGTGGTGGATCGCCCGTTCACCCGGCGCCGCCGAGTTCGCGCCGCCGAAGCCGAGGTGGTCGTAGTGGGCACCCAGCACGACCGTCTCACGCGGCTCGATCGCCGGAGCATCGGCGGTCGCTGGCCGCCCCTGGCCGGGCAGAATGCCGAGCACGTTGCGGCCTTCGGTCTGCAGGCGTTCGATCGCCGATCGACCCCGGATCCGCCAGCCCTCCAGCGGGCGGCTCTGCGGCTCGAGCGATTCATCGATCGTCTTCTGGATCTCGGTCAGTGAGCGGCCGTGCGCCGCCTTCACCACCCTGTCCAGCACGCTCCGCCGGACGTGCAGGACCGGCATCTTGCGGCTATCGTCACCCTCGCCGGCGCGGGCGAAGGCCATCAGGATGTCCCCGCCCTCGTCGACTTCGTTGCAGAAGACGAGGCCGCCCGCCTCGTGCTCCGACGCGTTGGCGGCCTTGCGTGCCAAGGCCGCGTGCTGGGAGGCCTGGTTGCCGTCGAAGGCACTGTGCGGGTCGTCCTTCTGCGGCTCCTGCCGCAGCACGAGCACCGCGGCGGCCTTGACCCCGCCGCCATCCCCGAGTGGCGCATAGTCGTCGTACTTCTCGGCCGGAGCCGAGATTCCATAACCGGCGAAGACCAAGGGCAGATCGAAGGCCCCCGAGCCACCGATCGCCAGCGGCGTGAAGTCCTTGCCCAGCACGAGGGGGATCGTCTGTCTCTCGCCCGACGCGTCGGGCGGGCCGACAAGTTCCGCGGTGTTGTCGGCCGTCGGGCCAAGGTTGGCCTCGAGGGTCATGGCGAAGGTCTGCAGCGGAGTCTCGTGGCCGGCCGGCGCCGCGAGGCCGAGCGTGGCGAATCGATCCGCGACCCAGCCGCCCGCCACCTCGATCCCCTTGGTGCCCGGCCCGCGCCCCTCACGCTCGGGAGCGGAGAGCCACGTGACGTCGTCCCGCAGGGCGTCGATGGGCGTTCCCGTCTCGGCCGCCGCCAGCGGCAGGCTGGCCGCGGTCGCCACCCATGCGACCATCTTCCATGACCAGCCACCGGCCGGGTCGCACACCATCGTGACGCAGTCTCCTGCAGCCGTCGTCATTCCCGTGCCGGTCGTTCGTGCGGCACCGCTGCCATTCTAGGCCGGAGCCCAGGCCGGTGCGGACGACCCGCCGCTCGCCCTCGGGCATCCAG
>VGYP01000113.1 GCA_016872955.1 Planctomycetota bacterium | reverse complement strand
CCCCCGCGATCCCTCCCAGCACGGCCGCCGCCACGGACGACTGACCGAGCCAGATGAGGGCCACGAGGGCGACGATGACGGCGCTCGCGGTCCCCAGCAACAGGCCGGCGACTGCCTCGTGCCGAACGGCGCGAAGGATGCCCGCCGGTGTCGGCCGCCGCCCCTGCAGTCGTTGCAGCGCGATGCTCAGCGATTGGATCGCCACGCTCTCAGCCAGGGCGAGCACGACGGGCACGAACAACGCCAGCGTCACGGCCCGCTCCAACTCTGCCTGGAACAGCCCCGTCAGGAAGGCCGCCACGATCCCGCCGGCGATGTTGGCCAACAGCCAGGGAAATCGGCTCTGGAACGCCCTCCAGGGGGCGGGGGGCTGAAAGTCCTCGACGTGCACGCCGATCAGCTGGAACAGGTCGTCGAGCTGCTCGCGGCGGTCGATGTCGACGAGTTCGTCGGTGGAGAGGTCGACATCGACGATCCCGAGCATCCGCCGCCGGTCATCCACCACTGGCAGGGCGAGCAGGCGGTGGAGCAGGAAGAACTCACAGGCCTCGAGGACCGTGGCCGAGGCAGGAATCGCCACCACCCGCGTCACCATGATGTCGCGGATCGGCGTCGTGTCGGGGGAGAGCAGCAGTCGACGGGTCGGCACCACGCCTTCAAGCCGGTCGTCCGGCCCGAGCACGTAGAAGTAGACGATGCGGCCGGCAGGCGGCGCGGACCGGACCGCCGCGAGCGCGGCGCCGACGGTCTGGTCCGGAGCGAGCCGGGGAACGTCGGTCCGCATCTGGCGGACGACGGGCTCGCCCAGACGGGAGGCGGCGGCAGGGGCGGTCATGGCGGTGGCGTGTCTCAGGCCGAGCGATCGGCCAGGGCCCGTTGCACGAACACCTCGGCCGCGATCGTGGCCTCCGAGAGGAGGGTGTAGTTGTCGGAAACCGCATGGATGCGGCGCGCCAGATCGGCGCCGAAATAGCGGAGCACGGGTCGCAGGGGGCGGCCGTTACGGCGGGCTTCGGCGACCGACTGGGCCGTGAGCCTCATCTCAAGGTTCAGCGCGTCGTGGCTCGTGCAGGCGATCAAGGCCCTGGCCTGCTCGATGCCGGCGTGGTGGAGGATCACTGGCGTGGTGGCATCGCCCACGATGACTGGGCAGCGGGGGCTCGGCTCTCGGTGGAGATCGTCGTCGGCCTGAGGATCGACGACGACCACGCGGGTGCCGCGGTCGTAGAGGTCGCGGGTGACGGCGTTGCCGACCGAGCCGAGCCCGCAGACGACGACGTGGTTTCGCAGTCGCCGGGCCCGCAGCTCATTGCAGAGGTGGTCTGCCGTCCCGGTGACGACGAACACCGCCAGCAGCGACGCGATCACTGCGATCAGGAGGACCCCGGAAAAGAGCAGCATCACGCCAGAGATTTTCAGCCAGTCGGGCGAGTCCTTGAGGTGGATGTCGCCGAAGCCGACGGTGGTGGCGAAGCAGGTGGCGTCGATCCAGGTGAGGCCGAGGGCGAAGCGAAACACCACGATGCCGGTCGCATAGATGCCCGGCAGCAACAGCGGGATCGCCAGCAACTCGGTGCGGATCGGGTGGGGGGGCAGCGGCATCCGGCGATCACTCCGCAGGCTCGGCGCCGGGAACGGGGACGCCGCCGCCAGGGCCGCCTCCACGAAGGCGTCAGTGGCGAGCGCAGCCGGTGCGAGCGCCGCGGCGATTCCGAAATCGGTTTCGAACCGCCGGGAGAGCCGCGGCTGGGAGTGCCGCATGACCACCCGCACGGATGGTGCCTCACCCCGAACCTCGAGGGCGGCCTCGAGGTTGTCGAGGTCGCTGGCGGTCCTGAACACGACGGCGCGGGCATCGGTGAGCGACACCTGCCGTCGCGCGGCGGGCGTGCGAAAGTCGCCCTGCAGCACCGTTGCACTGGCGGCCCTGGCGCGGTCGATGCGATTGCCGCTCATCCGTTCGTCGGAGACGACCTTCACGGGACAACCGCAGCCTCGCAGCGCCTCCACCACGTGGAGGCCAAACCGACCGAGACCGCAGACGACGACGGGCTTCATGGCAGGCCGAGTATAGGATCCCCCACCGAAGCCATCTGTAGCGGCTGCGGGAGAGCCGCGAGCGGGTTGCCGCGCAGCCTTCGCGACGGGAGGCCGCCGGCCCGCCATGACCGCAGCCGTGCTCCACCGTCTGTTAGCCTACGGAGGCAGGACAGAACTGGTTACGAGAGAAGTGTCATGGCGCCGCTTGACCCGTCCCGGACGATCCGTGAACTGGAGGACCTCCGGGAACGGACCGGCGACGAGCACGGCGCCCAGCGGGTCGCCTTCACGCCCGCCTGGACGCGGGCGCGGGCCTGGCTGCGGGAGCGGCTCACGGGGCTGCCCGTGGAGGTGCACGAGGATGCGGCGGGCAACCTCTGGGCCACGCTGCAGGGGGCCGACGACCGCGCGGTCATCCTCGGGGGGCACATCGACTCGGTGCCCAACGGCGGCTGGCTCGACGGCTGCCTGGGCACACTGGCCGCCGTCGAGGTGATGCGGCGGGTGGCCGCCGAGCATGGCGGCCGGCCGCCGGTCACGCTCCGCGTGGTCGACTGGGCCGATGAGGAGGGCGCACGATTCGGCAAGAGCCTGTTCGGCTCTTCGGCCTGCTCGGGCAACCTGTCGATGGACGAGTCTCGCCGGCTCGTGGATGCGGCGGGGATCCCGCTGCCGACGGCCCTGGCCGCCGTGGGGATCGACTTCGAGCGGGTCGGAGAATGCCGCCGCGAACTCGGCAACGCGGCGGCCTACCTGGAGTTGCACATCGAGCAGGGGCCGGTGCTCCTCGACCTCGGCCTGCCGCTGGGCGTCGTGCTCGGCGCGTTCGGCGTCGAGCGGCATGCCGTCACGTTTCGCGGCCAGGCGGCCCACTCGGGGAGCACCCCGATGAATCGCCGCCGCGATGCCTTCCTCGCGGCGGCCCGGCTGGCCGTCGAGATCCCCACCATCGCCCACCGCAGCGGCCGGGGCGTCTGCACGATCGGCTCCTGCATGACGAGGCCCGGCATCGTGACGAGCGTGGTCGAAGAATGCCGCATCACGCTCGACCAGCGTCATCTCGATTCGGCGGCACTTGCGACCATGCTCGCCGAGGCCCGCAGGGCCGCCGATCGCGCCGCCGCCGAGGAGCATGTCTCGGTTGAGTGGCAGCGGTTGTTGGCCGTCCCGCCGCGGCCGTTCGACCCGGCGCTGGTCGACCTGGCCGACGAGGCGATCCGCGAGACGTGCGGAACGAGCCACCGGCTGCCCTCGGGGCCGCTGCATGACGCGGCCGAGATGGCCCGGGCCGGTGTTCCCAGCGTGATGCTCTTCGTGCAGAGCCTGGACGGGATCAGCCACAACAAGATTGAGGACACGCGCCGCGAGCACCTCGCGTCGGCGGTCGTCGCCTTCGATCGGCTCGCCACGAAGACCATGCGACTGGTGTCGCGGGCCCGTTCCGAGAGGGCGACCAGGGACGGCTGAGCCCGCGCGTCGTAGGCGGTGGTCGGCTGGCATCACCACGGTGTTTTGGTTCCTTCGCTCGTGCCTTGCGGATGGGCTGGCCGCGGTGTGCCATGAGCGGGGGCTGCGGCCGAGGGTGAAAGGCATCCGTACGGGTGGTGTTTCAGGCCGGCTGCGGCGGCGACCACGGCTGCACCAGGGAACCAGCCGGGCAACCGAGCGCTGTCGAGCATGGATCCACCGACTCTCGCGATCCGTCGCCTTCTGCTGGCGGCCGTCTGTGGGGCCGCACCGGCCGTCGGCTCGGCGGAAACCGTCTTCTGGAACGCGAACGCCGTCTCGCCCTCCAGTCTCGTGGACATCCCGACCGCCATCGCGGTGGGCGACATCACGCGCGTCCGCAACAACGGCAGCACCACCTTGGTCGACGTGAGTTCGGCCTCGTTCGGCTACACGTCGGACCTCGCCGGCGTGCAGACACCCGCGCGGCGGAAACAACTTCGCCGCCGCCTTCGTCGGGGCGTTGGATCCGTCGACCAGCACCTGCTTCCAATTCACCGTCACGCCCGCCAAGGGCATTTTTTTGCTCGAGCGCATCAGCTTCGGCACCCGCTTGACCGCGTCTGGTTCTGTCAGCCTCACGCTCCGGGCGAGTGCCCATGGCTACGCCAGCGATCTGACGGCCCCGGTCTCGACGGCCAACGACTCGATGTGGCGGTCGGTTTCGATCCCCCTCACCTTCCCCATTCACCGCATCGACCATGACCACGTTTCGCCCCTATGGGTCCGGCGGGACGGGCACGCCCTCGGTCAACTTCGCAAACTGGCGAATCGATGACCTGCAGCTGAGCCTCGTTCCCGAGCCACGATCCCTCGTGGGCGTGGGTGTCCTGCTCGCGGCTGCCGGCGCGGCCTGATGGCCAGGCCACGGTCCTCGTCACCGCCCTGTCGCCGGCTGACCCGCCCACGGCTGGTGCGGCTGGCCGCGTGCCTCACAGGGTGAGAAGGCCGCCCAGACCGGATTGTGGTCGGAGACCTCGAGGGCCTTGTCGAGCGGCAGCCCGAAGGCGTTCTGCAGGTCGAGTACCCCCCAGACGCCGAGGTATTCGCTCGTCTGCGGCCGTGCAAAGGCCAGGTTGTCGTAAGTCTTGGTGCGGCGGGTGTTGGTGGTGACGTCCGCCACGGCCCAGCCGATCCCGGGAATGCGGGCCAGAGAGCCGAACTGCGGTGGACCGGCGTTGAGGTCGCCGAGCATGATGACGTCGTCCTCGTCGGGCCGGGTCCGCTGCATCGCCAAGAAGACGTCGGTGAGGGCCGCGAGTTCCTGCGGCACCTCGTCGGGGTCGGTGTGCGTGTCGACGAGCCAGAACGTCCAGGCGGCCTGAGGCGGGTTGAGACGCGTGCGGAATCGGGCCACCAGGGGTGGCCGATGGAGGCGGCCCGACGGGTCGGGAATCGTGCCCAGCGACGAGGGATCCACCTCGATCCGCGTGGTGTCGTAGATGAAGGTGTACTGCTCCTTGCTCGACGTCCGGCCTTCGCGGGGACCGATCACGAAGTGGTAGCGGCTTCCGTCGGCGTTGACCGCCTGAACAAAGCGAGGCACCACGTCATCCGACTTGGCCCGCACCTCCTGGACGGCGACGACGTCGAACTTCCGGACCACGCGGGTGAGCACCTCGACGACGTCCGGCTTGGAGAGCTTCGACTCTCCGAACACCTGGATGTTGAAGCTCGCGATCAGCACGGCATCCCAGGGTTTGGCCGCCGGCTGGGCGGCTGTCGCGGCCGGCACGAGGATCGCCAGCAGCAGCACAGCCGGCACCGGCAGGGCCGGGCGGGGTGACCGCGAAGACGGTGGAGGCGACGACCTGGACACGCCTCTGGTATCGGCCGGCCGATCGGTCGATCATGCCGTCTTTACCGGCCGGCCGACCCGCTTCGCCGGCTTCACCCGCCGATCGCCGCCAGGGCCTCCCGTGCGAGACGGGCCAGCCTGGAAGCGGACGCGTTGGCTACCGTGTCGAGCGCCGCGGTGGCGGGAGCCGCCGCCGGACCGATTCGGCCCGGGGCCCAGGCGGCTCGCTCCGCGACCTCGGCGGCCTCGTCATCGAGCCGAACCGCCAACAAACTCACTGCGGCCGACGCAGCCTGACCAGACCACCCCAGGGAGCGTGATCGCCCAGTAGGCCACGAGCGGATCGGTCGAACCAGCCAGCGGCACGAGTCCGTCGACCGCGTCACCGGGGGGCACTCCGAGCCCCTCGACCGCCGCCACCGACCAGTCGCGAACTTGCTCGTCGGTGTTGCCGCAGGCCCGCACCAGGTCCGGCGCGACGGCGGCCGCCGCACGGCCGGCACGGGCCAAGCCGGCGGCCGCATCGAGCCGGACGGCGGCATCGGGAGCGGTGAGGCCGGTGACGAAGCGGGCGATCTCCGGGCCGGGGGCGTTCATGACGGAGCGATTCTCGGCAGGGTGGGATCATGGGCCAGGGCGACGGCGATGCGGGCCGCGAGGCGGGCATTGTGCAGGAGCAAGGCCTCGTTGGCGCGGAGACTCGCGTCGCCCGTGAGTGTCCGCATCCGCTCCAGCAGGAACGGGGTGACAGCGCGGCCCCGCACGCCGGCGGCCGCGGCGTCGGCGACCGCCGTCGCCAGGGCCGGCTCGTAGATGTCGACCGGTAGTTCGTGTTCCACAGGGATGGGATTCGCGACGACCAGCCCGCCGGGCATCCCGAGGGTGACGTGCGCCGCGATCGCCGCGGCCGCCTGGTCCGGCGTGTCGCAACGAGCGTCGACGGCCAGGCCGCTGCTCCGCCGGTAGAACGCCGGGAACTCGTTGCACCCGAGCCCCAGCACCGGCACGCCGAGGGTTTCGAGCATCTCCCGTGTGCGGGGCAGATCGAGGATCGCCTTGGCGCCGGCGCAGACGACCGCGACGGGCTGCCGGGCGAGCGCGACCAGGTCGGCCGACACGTCACCACTCTCCGTTGCACCACGATGCACACCGCCGATGCCACCGGTGGCGAGCATCCGGATGCCGGCCCGCGCGGCCGCGACGAGCGTCGCCGCCACGGTCGTCGAGCCGGTCATCCCGGCAGCCACGACCGCGGCCAGGTTGCCGGGATTCACCTTCACCGCGTTCGCGGTGGCGAGCTGCTTGAGTTCATCGGCCCTCAGGCCCACCCGCAGACCGCCCGCCAGGATGCCGATCGTCGCGGGCAGGGCGCCCTCGCTTCGCACCACCGCCTCGATCGCCTCCGCCACCCGCAGACCGTGCGGTCCAGGCAGCCCATGCGTGACGAGCGTCGTCTCGAGCGCCACCACGGGCCGGCCCTCGGCCACCGCCGCCGCCACTGGGGCGGCCACGACAAAACCGGGCCTGCTCATGGCCGCGCGGCCGCGAAGGCGTCTGCCAGTCGCCGCACGGCGGGGGGATCGACCGGCTGCCGCCAGTCGCCCCGTGCCTTGACGGCCGACCCTACGATCACCGCATCGGCCGCCGTGAAACGGGCCACGTTGTCGGCGGTCACGCCGGAACCGACCAGCACCGGGATGCCCACGGCGGCGGCGACGGCCTCGACCTCGGCCGGATCGGCCGGCCGGCCCGTGGCCGTACCGGTCACGATCACGCCGTCGGCCAGGGCGAACTCGGCGGCCCGGGCGGTCTCGGCAATGTCGACGTCGGCGGTGACGGCATGGGAGGAATGCTTCTTCTTGATATCGGCAAAGACGCGGATCTGGCCCGCTCCGATCGCCGTGCGGTAGCGGAGCAGCGGGCCGGCGTCGGCTTCCACGAGCCCCTCGTCGGCGACGTGCGCGAACACGAAACCCTCGACCCGAACGAACGACGCACCGCAGGCCAGGGCCACGGCGATTGCCTCCTCGTTGGCCGCGGCCAGCACCTGGATGCCGAGTGGCACGGGCACGGCGCGGCGCACCTCCCGGCCGATCACCGCCATCGCCGCGACCGTCTCGGGGCCCACCCGCCCCTTGAGGTAGGGCCGGTCGAACATGTTCTCGAGCACGATTCCGTGGAAGCCGGCGGCGCAGTAGATCTCCGCCTCTTTCACGGCTCGGTCGATCTGCTCATCGAGGAGGTCGTCGGTCGGACGATGGAGCGGCCCTCCGGGCAGGGGGCCGACGTGGAGCATGCCGAGCAACGCCCTCTGGGCGCTGAAGAGCGTCGGGATCAGTCCGCTGTGGTCCATCAACGAGGGTGTACCAGACGGCGAGGCGACCTTGGAGTCTCGGTGGTTCCGAGGGCACTATTCTACGGGTGTCGGTGCCGTGCGTGGCTCGGGGCTGCCCATGCCCCATCGCCGGCCGTTCGCTCCGGCCTTCCCAGCCTGCGATCACTCCGTGCCGGCCTCGCTCCGCCCTCCTGGCTCCGCTCGCCGCCAAAGCTAGCTCCGGAGCACGGGCAACCCCTCGCGGACAATGCGCCATCTGTGAGAGCCCTGCATGTGCCGCTCGACGACGGCTGCTGCGAGGCGAAGTGCACGCTCGCTGCACCTCCACCTCGCCGAGCTCGCCGGGGCTAGGGAGGGCTCGGTAGCCCTCGCGTCAGAACTCGGTGTCCAGTCGCAGCCCGAACGCGTCGGTCATGCTGTTGCCGACGCGTGTGTCTTCCAGGAAAACGCGGATGTAGTTGACCTTCACCCGTGCATACGGATTGAGATACCAGTTCAGGCCTGCGGTGAAGTCGGTCATGTTGTTTCCCCGGACGTTCTCGTCGTCGATGACGATACTCGAGAAGCGAGCCGCGATCTCCCAGGCGCCCACGCCCCCGCGCTTGCCGCGGCCGCTGCGCACCAGGAAGAACTCGTCGCGGATCGGCATCCGGTTGTGGATGCCGGCCTTCCGGTCGTAGGGTCGGTATTCGCCGGTCAGGAACCAACTCACCTGGGCCATGCAGCCGTCGAAGAACAGCGGTGGGCCGTCGATCTGGTCGACGAAGGCGCAGGCATACTCCGACTGCAGCGAGAGCGGCCCAAGGATCAGGGCAAACTCGGGATCGAAGGGCTGGAAGGCAGAGGCCCGAATGGAATCGGTGTCGACGAAGATCGGCGCGAAGGGGGGCGTGCCGAGATGGGCCGAGGGCGAGTCGACCGGCTGAGCCTTGCGGATTTCGGGCGTGTTCCGGAAGCGGACGCGGTTGTTTTCGGTGGCCCGCTAACTGCAGGCGGCACCGA